>NZ_ASJR01000013.1 GCF_000474745.1 Chitinivibrio alkaliphilus ACht1
AAATTGTGGATGTGCAGGAGGGAGAACCCCTGTATTTTTATACCTTTAATTTAGGAGCAGCCCGAACCTCCCATGCCCACGAGCTTTGGCCCGGGGGAGACCTTGGTATTTCTGTTAGTGGAGCAAACCTTCCCGCCCTTGGTATTTGGGATGATGGGCCGGTTCGAGCACGTCATCAGGAGTTTGGTGACCGGGTGACCGTACGTGATCAAGGCACTCCGACAGCTCATGGGACACACGTGGGGGGAACCATGGTGGCGGCGGGTGTTGTTGCTGAGTCCCAAGGTATGGCCTATGAAGCACGCCTTACGTCATATGATTGGAATCGAGCGATAAATCAAATGGCATCTGAGGCGGCGAATAATGGGATGCTCGTTTCACAGCACTCCTATGGGTTCCCCTATGACTCAGATCCCAATAGGTTTAATCTCTATGATTTTAATAACTCCGGTGAAAATTGGGATAATCTACACCTAAACTATCCCTACAAATTAGGTTCAAAATCTGCTGGAAATGATGGTGCACATGGGTTTTACACCGTTTCTGATGCGGGAAATGCAAAGAACAATATTACCATTGGTGCTATTAACGAGATACAGGGCGGATGGTCGAATCCGGGAAATGTACGTATCACTAATTTCAGTAGTCGCGGGCCGGTGCGTAATTCTGGAGGACGTATAAAACCGGACATTGTTGCTAAGGGGGCGGGAGTCTATTCCACGGGCCATACCTGCGACAACGACTACACAACCATGAGTGGTACCTCTATGTCCGGCCCCGCCGCAGCGGGGATGCTGGGATTACTCCAGGACTACTACTATCAAACCCATGATAGAACCTTCATGCGGGCGGCTACGTTGAAGGCTCTTGCTATTCATACGGCTGGTGATGCTGGCACCCAGGGGCCCAACGCAACCTTTGGCTGGGGAGTTATTCATCCAGCTCGGGCTGCACGGCTGATAAAAGCAAATGACGGCGGAGAGGCCGGGCTTATTCAAGAACTCACCCTCCAAAACGGTGAATCCCTCGCCCTTGAGTACCGTGGTAATGGTGAAGAGGAGATTGTTGCAACGATTGTATGGCCCGATGCGGTCGGAGTAACTTTGGTACACGATCTTGATCTTCGGGTCGTGGTGGATGGAGAGACCCATTATCCGTGGCGCTTAGACCAAAACAACCTCACCGGTGCCGCAGAACGTGGTGATAACAGTGTTGATAATGTGGAACGGGTGAATACGGGGGTGAGCCGTGCTGGTGCCTCCGTGTCTCTGGAGGTCTCTCATAAGGGCACCTTACCGCGGGGGCAGGATTTTTCCCTCATTGTTTCCGGCGTAGACGGTTCCGATCCCGTTTCACTGAGGCTTCTTTCTCCCAGCGAGAATGATACCCTTTATGCAGAACAGGAGCATACGGTTCGATGGGAGTCTGAAGGGGATATTGAAAATGTGCATCTTGAATGGGGCCATGTGGGTGGATCTTGGTCTACCGTGGCTGAATCCGTCCCCAATACGGGAGAGTACACTTGGAATGTTCCCGATACGACTCACGATGATTGCCGTTTCCGCATAACCGATGCTGCTGGAAACGCAGAGGATGTCTCCGGAGTGTATGCCCTTGTGCAAAAGCCCATATTAAGTATGGCAGATGTCTTCCTTGACACAACCATGCGGAGTGGCGACAGAGTGGTGTATGATATTCCTCTTACTAACGACGGACGGGGGGTGCTGGATGTTTCTATTTCACAAAGCTCTGCACCGGAAACCTATTTTGATGCGGCCTCATGGAGTATTGCTGTGGATGACTTTGGCTCTGCTGTTGATACAGCTGAGGGGCTTGTTCAGAGTGGTCGTGTGCATCTTTCTTATGATATACAATCGCAACCAGATGATGAGAGTTGGCCTTGGATGTCCCTTTCTTCCTCCGTGGGAACAGCCCTTACGTCCCTTGACAGTATTTCTCTTTCCTATGAAAGCGATCATGAAGTTTCCCTACTCCTTGATCAGGAAGGCCTTTTCCGTGCGGGAACTTCTCATCGGGCAGTTCTTCCTGCCACAGGAGAAATCAAAGATACGGTTCTTTCCATACGCAGTGATTTTGCGCAGCCGGAGTGGGTGGTAGATGCAGGCAACGAAACGCCCCTTGACCTTTCTCAGGTTAGCAGTGTGAGCTTTTCCGTAACTCCTGAGTATACCACGGCAACACAGGGAGATCTCTCCATCTTAACAATGGATGCGTATGGAATAGATCTTCCCCATGGGCAGAGCCCCTTGGAGGCAGAAAATCAGTCCTTTTCTGTTGCAGCCGGCCATACGGAGTATCTCACCGTGGTTCTTCAAGCCGGTGATCTTCCCTATGGGGATTATGTAGATACCCTCTTTGTACATCATACCGATCCTGATCAGGGTGTTCGTTCAATACCCATGGATCTTACCATTCATGAGAACCGTGAACCTGTTTTTGAAAGTGCCCCGGAAACCACTGTTCGGCAATGGTTTGATTGGGAGTATGCTCTTTCTGTGAGTGACCCCGATGGTGATGCTGTAGAGCTGACAGTTGAAAAGATGCCGTCGTGGGTTGGTTTTGATGAGGAGTCACAGGTCTTGTTTGGACGTCCTGAAAGGCCTGATACCGCAGCCGGTGTTGTGCGTGTGGCAGCTGATGATGGATATGTGTCAGAACCAGTTATTCAGGAGTTTTCACTCACGGTGCAGCCCAACCGGCTTCCGCAATTTGAGCCGCTTACTGAGGAGGCGTTCCTTACGTACGTGGATACGGCCTACGAGGTGACTCTCTTTGCAGATGACCCCGATGGCGATTCTATTTCCTTTTCTGTTGCAGAAAAACCAGCGTGGCTTTCTTCCGAGTCAGCTGGAGCAGGAGCGCTACGCCTCTTTGGTACCCCCTCAGAAGCGGATCTTGATCGAAGAGATACCGTTGTGGTTCATGGATATGACGGAGTTGACCCCCAAAAATATGGGCAATATTCATTTCCCATTACGGTGACTCGCTCTGTTGATATTATTCACGTGGATACCCTTGGTAAGAGCAGCGGTGATGTGGGGATTTATCCGCAGGAAAACCCTGGGTATATTAGTGCAACAGGATATGACTTTGCGGTTCTTACGGGGGCGCCCGCCTCTGTACGAATCGTCGTCTACGACTATCTTGGCAATATCCTTGATGAACAGGATGAGGGCAGTGCCATTGCCTCGGCACACCACCTCTCTTGGGATATGCGGAATAGTCGTGGCATGCCCGTTGCCCCGGGAAGCTACCTACTCGTGGCGCATGTGACCTATGAGAATGGTCGTACCACGGCGTTACGAAGAATGATCGGTTTGCGTCAATAGGTGCAACAGCAGTTCGTTGTAAAAGCTGCCCTGAAAAGGGCAGCTTTTTTGTTTTTTCTGAGTAAGGACGTATATTCTAAAACAACTTTACGAGGCAGGCTGGTATGGGTGTGATGCAACGTGGTGCATGGATGTTTTGGATAGTTCTGTGCGGGGGAATCTATGGTTTTTTTTCTCCCCCCTTAAATAGCGAGTATACAGTTCTGTTTTATCCCTTGCCGTTCATTTCTCTTGCCGGGGTTCTTGGGCTATTCCACACTGTTTGGTCCTATGGGGGAAAAAAAGGGGCCTGTGCTTCGTGGTTGTGGGGGGTAAGTTCCGTCGCTACGGGAACATACTGGATTCTTGCTGTTGATGTTGTGGATATTCCGGGAATAATGTTTCTTGGCCTCGTGCTTATGTCTCTGTTTCTCGGGCTGTGGTCTCTTCTCTTTTGGGTGGTGGGACGTTTTTTTGTACGTCATATACCGGGTTTGTTTTGGCTGTTTATACCTGTGGTGTGGGTCGTTCTTGATTATGGCCGTACCATGGGACAGCTCTCGTTTCCCTGGCATTTTCCCGCACATGCCCTTGTTCATTTTCATGCCTTTGCACAACTTTCATCACTGACGGGCGTATGGGGGATGACCTTTGTTGCTCTGCTTCCCCTGGCAATTCTCTATCAATTTTTTCGGACGCGCCAGAGAAGGCTTCTGTGGTATTTCTTTGCCGTCCTTTGTGGTAGTATCGGTATAATTGTATGGGGGTATGGGCGTGTCGAGAGTACCACGACGGGAGATAGAACTTTGTATGTCGGTATTATTCAGCCCGATATTGATAAGGTTCACTGGGATGGCTGGGTCTCCTTGGAGCGCTCCCTGCGTGTTATGGACAGTTTAGTTTCGGCGGCGTATCGCGATGGTGCAGAGATGATTGTTCTTCCTGAAAGTGCCCTGTTTACGTATTTAAGCAGTGATACGCGTGTACAGCATCGGGTAAATCAATGGCGACAGCGCTATGGAATCCCCGTCATAGCGGGGGCCCTTGATCGCCGCACCGGAGAAGAGGGATATGCCTATTATAATGGTGCCTTCTATTTCCCCCCTGAAACATCTCATTTTTACACCTACTATAAACATAAATTAGTTCCGTATGGAGAGTCAGCTCCTCTTGCATGGTTGTTTCCCCTTATTAACCCCCGTGATTTAGGTGGTGGCGATTTTACGCCGGGAACAGAACAGGTGATATGGGAGATTGACACACTCCATTTTCTTCCGTACATCTGCTATGAGGCTATATATCCATCCTTTATTGGAAGAAAAACAGATCGTGCTCATATTTTGGTAAATATCACCAATGATCGCTGGTTTGGTTTGGGGGTAGGGCCGTATCAACATAAAAATATTGCACGTCTTCGTTCCATAGAAACGGGGCTTCCCCTAATTCGTGCAGCCAATAACGGCATTAGCTTTGTAACAGATGCCACGGGGGCAATTCAGCAGGCAACCTCCTTGGGCACCAGGGAGTACCTTGTCGCCCCTCTTGCCGTGGAGACACGAAGCGGGCTGTATGTCCGCTGGGGCGATTGGTTTATTCCGGCCGTGGTGCTTCTTCTGTTTGTGGTGAGCGTGGCAGAGGTGAAAAGAAAAGGGCGACAGGAGAATTCAGATTGATAGGTGTACCATCAATTATATTATTTGCAGTGTACTGAAATTACTTTGAAAGGTATGGTAAAAATGAAATTGTGTATCACCCTTCTTGTTTTGGCAACGTCCCTCTATGCTCAGGGAGAAATGCGTGACCCCGAGGGGCTGCAGAATACAAATATGCTTCTTATGTTCGGCCTTGTTTTTTCGGTATGTGGTTTTTTATGATTCGTCCTGAACAAAAAAAGCAGAAGAAAGCTACGGAGATGCGGGATAATCTCAAAAAAGGTGATAAAATTATTACTGCCGGGGGTATTTACGGCACAATAAAAAAGGTTGTCAACGAAAAGGTGATTATTCAAACAGCACCTAATACTGAAATAACAATTTTGAAAACCTCCGTGGGTACACTTCAAGAAGAGCTTGATAAAAAGCTGGATAACTAAGGTATGCGTAGATTACGATACTACGGAGATGCAATACTCCGTGAAAAAGCGGCTATGGTAGAGACCTTTTCAGGGGAAACGCAGGAGTTTGCTGAGGAGTTAGTTGAGCTGATGTACGAGTATGACGGTGTTGGTCTTGCGGCTCCGCAGGTAGGTGTGTCTCTTCAGATGATTGCTGTTGATGTTTGGGATGGAGAGCAAGATCCTGTGGTCTTGGTAAATCCACGTATCACCTGGGCATCAGAAGAGAAGGACTGGGACGCCGAAGGATGCTTAAGCATTCCCGGAATCACTGCTCCGGTAGAACGGGCTACTTCCATAACGGTTTCGGCATTTACGCCTCACGGCGATCCCCTTGTTCTGGAGTCGGTAGAGGGCTTTTTTGCACGGGCTCTTCAGCACGAAATCGATCATCTTCGCGGTATTCTCTTTGTTGATCTAACCACACCGGCAAAGAAGGCTTTGCTGAAAAACAAACTAAAGAAACTTTCTCGGGCATACCAGAAAAACACGTGATGATACGTCTTTTTTCTCTTTGTGTACTCCTCGGAGGTATCCTTGCCTGTTCGGTGCCACATCGGCCTATTCATACCGAACCGGTAGCACAGGATACTATCCATGCTACTGACACAGGAGCTGTTGCGGCAGAGGTGAAGCCCCCTGTCAAAGATTCCCAGGCGAAAGACGCTCCTCTTGTTGCTCCCAAAGCACCGCAACGGAAGGTTCGTGTTGCAGTAAAACGAGATCAGAAGGAGCTTCGTAGTATCTCCTATGGCCGGGCTCGATTGCGGAGCGGTGATCGTGAAATACGCCTTCCTGCTGGAGCGCTTTCTTTTTCCTCTGTTGCGGCGGGACGGGTCTCAGTTTCAGGTCATGGTCGGCAGGCAGAGTTGACCTTACCCTGTACCCTTACGGTGGTTGAAGATGCTGCCGTGGTTGATATCGGTGAAACAACCTACCGGGGAGGACTTATTCTCAAAGAAGATGCGGCGGGGATGCTCGTGATAAATTATGTTCCCGTAGAACAGTATCTTCGTGGGGTTGTTCCCTTAGAAATCGGACAGCGCAGTATGCGGGAGGTTCACGCCATGAAGGCCCAGGCCGTGGCTGCGCGAACCTACACCTATCGAAAGATGGAAGAGCGCAAAAAAGATGCCTTTGATCTCGTTGCCACAGTACAAGATCAGGTGTATGGCGGCGTTTTTGCGGAGTACCGGGGAAGTGATCATGCCGTACGTCACACTGCAGGGCTTGTTATGTACTCCGGCGATTCTCTTGTGGAAGCCTTTTACCACTCAACTTGCGGAGGAAAAACCGCAAATATTGAAGATGTATGGCGTACCAATGCTCGGTCCTATCTCACAAGTCAGGCAGATACTCATGGAAGCGGTGTTTCTTGGTGTGCCCATTCTCCCCGGTATACTTGGGAAGAACGGTGGGAGCGGGATGCCTTTGAAAAAATGCTCTATGAACAAAGCAGGAAAATTGATGGGTATGAGGCGTTTTCGGGAAGTCTTACAGGGGTAGCGGTGACGCAACGTGCATCGTGTGGAAGAATTCTTGCATGCCGCATTACTTCCACTACTGGGGAGTGGGAGTACGGTGGTGATCGTATTCGTCATTTATTTCGGCATCCTGAGACGGGGGGAATACTGCATAGTGCCCATTTCTCAATCACCCTCAATGAAAATACGGTCGTTGCCCGTGGCAAGGGGTTTGGCCATGGTATAGGAATGTGTCAGATGGGAGCTATTGGGCAGGCACGAGCCGGGCTTTCTTTTTCAGACATTCTGCAGGGGTATTACGGCGGTACGAAAATAAAAAAATCGATGAAGCGCAGAAGTGATTCAATTATATTTGAAATGGTTTCTTTTTTAATGGCAGATTGTGAGTGTTCATGAATCAAGATGCGGGATCAGTAAAAAAGTACAGCTATGTTTTGAACAATTCAAAACCGCAAATAGGTCTGCTTATTGAAAGTATTTCTGGGTCATACCAATCCGGTATTTGGCCGGGAATTATTGAAGTGGCTCGAGAACACGACGTGAATGTCATTTGTTTTACCGGTGGTGCTCTTATGAAGTCCCCCGATGATCCGTGGGAGAAAGAGCGCAATATCCTCTATGACATTGCAGAGAAGAATCAACTGGACGGTATTCTTATTTCAGGAACTCTCTGTAGTTATATCTCCGAGACAGATATCCAGGAGTTTCTTGAGCGGTTTTCCCAGCTCCCCGTGGTAAGTCTTTTGCCGCTGTCTGAGAAAATCCCTTCTGTCTCAGTAAACAACACTGCCGGCATGAAACATTTGGTAGAACACCTTGCGGGGGGGCATAAATATACTCGATTTTCTTTCATCAAGGGTCCCGTGGGAAACCCTGAGGCAGATGAGCGCCTTTCCCTTCTGTGTAGCTGTCTGCGGGAATACAATCTTACTATTCGGAAAACCGATATGGCTCCGGGAGACTTTACTCGCGAGTCGGGGAAAAATGCCGTAGACCGGTTTCTACAGGCAGGCAATGGAGAAATTCCCTATGATGTTATTGTCTGTGCCGATGATGAGACTGCCTATGGTGCTATCGAAGAACTTCGCCGTAATGGGATTCAAGTACCGGAAGATGTGGCGGTGGTTGGGTTTGACGATGAGGATGAAAGCTCATATATTACCCCACCTCTCACAACAATCCGTCAGCCCTTTCATGAATTGGGTCGAAGGGCTTGCTCACTGCTTATGGATCGCATGGCAGATGTTGATGTTCCCCAGGAGACTGTTCTTGATGCGTGCTTTGTAGTCCGTCAGTCCTGTGGCTGTTTTGAGCATACGGTTAAGAAGGCCTTCATAAAAAAAGCCTTAATTGAGAGTGTCTCTGCGCAAAGCAATATTCGTGAAGAGCGTCTCTTCAAGTATGTGACGCGTAAAATCAGTGGTTCCTACGATGAGCTTTTGGCTGATACCCCGGGGCTTGACCAGGTACTCTCTGCTTTTTGCAGTGATGTTAATGCCAAGACAAGTACTTCTTTTCTCCAAGTATTTGACAGAGTTGGACGTGAGGCGATCCTTACAGGAAGTAATCTGCAAGGGTGGAAAAAAATATTCTCGTCTCTCTGGCATTTCTCCTTGTCAAATTTGGAACGAGAAAGCTTTTCCTATGCCGATGCTCTTTTGCACCGGGCCCGTATTATCCAGAGTAACCTGATTCTTCGGGCACAGGGATATCGACGTATTGCAACACAGCGGGAGTATTCAAATATTCATACCATTGGCGAGCAAATAGCCAATACCCTCGATCTTGATACGCTTTTGACCCTTGTGGCAGAGTCCTTTCCCGCCTTAGGTCTGGATACGTTTTTTATTACCTTTTATGAAGATCAAGACAACCCTCTGAAAGAATCCCGTCTTGTTGCAGCTGTTGTTGATGGCGAGGTTCAGGCCATAAATGATACCTCCCTGAAACCCTTCTCTACGGGAAAACTGCTTCCGCCCGGGGTTATTTCAGGATCAGATGCGCACATTATTATTTCTGAGCCTCTGTATTTCCATAATGAACTTTTCGGGGTGGTTTACTTTCTGGTCGATTCAAGCACCTATGACGTGGATATCTTTGAAGTGTTGGGGAATTATTTAAGTACTGCCTTGCATACAAAATACTTAATTGATCGTGTGCAGGTGCAGGCAGATACGCTCCGTATTCAGAATGACGAGCTGCAAGAGCTCCGAAAAAAAGAAAAGGCTCACCTTGATTCGATAAAAACAGAACTGGAGATCGGTCGGCGTATTCAGATGAGTTTTCTTCCCCCCTCTGTATTTCAACCGGAAGGCTACTCAATTGATGTGTTTTTCCGTCCTGCCCGTGAAGTTTCGGGAGACTTTTATGATGTTGTTGATATTGATGAAACGACAGTGAGTATTCTCATTGCCGATGTGAGCGGGAAGGATGTGGGAGCTGCCCTCTTTATGTCCATTGTTAAGACATTGCTACGTGTATTTGGTCTACAGGCTTCACGGGAAGGGAAATCACCCCTTGAAACGGTGAGTATTGTAAATGATTATGTAATTAAAGAGCATCAGCAGCCGCACGGCCGATGTATGTTTGCAACGCTTTTTTACGGTGTTTTTGATACTGAGTCGGGGAGGTTGCGCTATGTCAACGCTGGACATAATGCACCGCTTTTGTTTGATGCAGAGGGGAGACTGAGGGAAGAACTAAAAACTGCCGCACCGGCAGTGGGGCTTGCTCCAAACATGGATTTCCCTATAAATGAAGTAACCCTTGAGCCGGGGGAGTTTCTCTTTTCTTATACCGATGGTGTAACGGAGGCACAGGACAGCTCTGGAGAGTTCTTTACGTTAAAACGAGTAATTGACCTTTTACAATCCATGGAAATAACCGGTTCTCAGGAGCCTCTTAAGGCTATTGAAGAGGACCTTTCAGGGTTTACCAAGGATGCTGTTCCCTTTGATGATATCACCATGCTTGGAGTCTACCGGAGGAGTTATGACTAAGGTTATGCGGTATCGTTTTCGTGTTACCGGTACTGTGCAGGGGGTCGGATTCCGCTATTTTACCGAGAAAATAGGCCGAGATTTGGGACTCACGGGGTGGGTGGAAAATTCCCAGGATGGCAGTGTTGTCGGAGAGGTTCAGGGCGAAGAAAGCCGCCTTGCCCATTTTACCCGACTCCTTCAAGATGGCCCGATAACAGCAGAGGTGGATGCAGTAGTTTGCACGCCCTGTGCCGCCCGTACCAACGAAGAATCCTTCCAGATTCATACCTCATAAAAGTATGGCGAAGA
This sequence comes from Chitinivibrio alkaliphilus ACht1, assembly GCF_000474745.1. Classification (NCBI taxonomy): domain Bacteria; kingdom Pseudomonadati; phylum Fibrobacterota; class Chitinivibrionia; order Chitinivibrionales; family Chitinivibrionaceae; genus Chitinivibrio; species Chitinivibrio alkaliphilus. The sequence goes on from NZ_ASJR01000013.1 coordinate 10,217, forward strand.
AAAAAAGCTCCTTTGTATGTACAGAGTGTGGAGAAACCTTTCTTAAATGGGTTGGGCGCTGTACTTCCTGTGGAGCATATAACACTATTAAAGAATTTCGTGAATCTGTCTCGGCAAAGCACACGGATCGGTATACAGGGTTTCTTCCTGATACTGAGTCAGCGGGGGTTGTCCGGAAGTTATCTGAATATACTGCGGGAGCCGTATCTCGTATTTCCACAGGCTTCCCCGAGGTCGATATGGTTTTGGGAGGGGGGGTTGTTCCCGGTGAAGTATGTCTTATCGGGGGCAGTCCGGGAATTGGAAAATCAACCCTGTTGTTGCAGATTGCAGCGTATCTTTCACAGCATGTTGGATCGGTGTTGTATGTCTCAGGAGAGGAGTCCTTGGAACAGATTTCCCTACGTGCCCGGCGTATCGGCTGTATCGATGCTGATATACAGGCGGTTGCGGAAACTGCCATGGAAAAAATAAGTGACCATATGGGGCGAATGACCCCGGCCTTTGTTGTTATCGATTCGATCCAAACGCTTCACACCTCATATATCGATTCATCACCCGGATCTATCAGTCAAGTTCGGGAATCTACAGCGCTCATAGCAAAGCTTGCAAAGCAGTTGAATATCCCCGTGTTTATTATTGGGCATGTTACCAAAAACGGCTCTCTCTCGGGGCCGCGCGTACTTGAGCATATGGTTGATGCGGTTCTTCATTTTGAAGGGGACAGTAATTATTCCTATCGATTTCTCCGCGGCTTAAAAAATCGCTTTGGCCCTGCCGGTGAAGTGGCCTTACTTGATATGAAGCATTCGGGGTTGCATGAGCTTTCTCAAGGAGCTCGATTTTTACTGAATAGTGCATCTCTGGAAAAGCCAGGTACTGCCGTCGTACCCCTCCTTGAGGGATCGCGTGTGCTTATGGTGGAAGTGCAGGCCTTGGTTACACAAAGTCATTTTGGACTTCCCCAACGGGTTGCTGCGGGCATTAATCAGAAAAAATTAGCCCTCATCGTGGCTGTATTGGAAAAATATGCGAATATCTCTCTTGGCGGGTATGATATATTTATTAACATCACCGGCGGATTTCGTGTGCATGAACCGGCTGTAGATTTGGCAATTGCCGCAGCAATTGTCAGCTCCTTTCGAAACATTTCCCTTGGACGGGGAACATCCTTTACGGGGGAGCTGGGTCTGAGTGGTGAGTTACGCCCCGTGGCAGATATGGAAAAGAGAATTCGTGAAGCAGGAACCCTCGGGTTCTCACGCTTGGTTTGCCCACCTCTCGGAGAGTGCTCTGCTCCGAAGGGAGATATTTCCCTTGTTATTTGCGAAGATATTGCCGGGATGATCGAGCAGCTTTTATAAGGAAGAATAAGGTGGGGTTATCCCTCATCAGAAAGTTCCTCTTCCTCTTCTTTCTCGCGCTGCGCGATCTGTTTTTCATGATCAAAAAATACCACAGCGTCATTGTTTTGTATCTGTTCTTTAACAGTATCAATACGTGCTGCTTGTTTTTCAAGTTTCTCCAAGCGTTCTCCAGAAAGACGTTGGGTGGCAATCATACGTTTTGAATTTGGATTGACCCAGTTGCCTTGGGGGTTTCGGAATCCAAGATGAAGGTGTGGCCCTGTGGACATACCCGTACTTCCAACTCGCCCAATGACCTGCCGGGAATGTACCGATTGTCCGACCCGTACATTTTTTTGACTCAGATGGAGATAGTATGAGGTATACCCATCCGCATGGCGTATGGCAATTTTGTTTCCTGAGTACCGGTCATAGCCTGAGACAACCACTCGTCCCGGAGCTACGGCATATACGGGAGCACCATGTTCAATGGCATAGTCTATGCCGTTGTGAAAGGAACGCCTCCCTGTAATCGGGTGAGTCCGCCAGCCATATGGGGAGGATACGTGGAGCCTATCAAGGGGGTAGCGGACAGCAGAGTGAATTAAGGCTGTTCCTTCACGGGTATAGTGCCCGTTATAAATAGAGGTTTCATCTTCCTCGCTGTAACGATATGCCCGATGTGTTCCGGATCGTGATCCACGGTAGTCGGTATAGAGTACGCGAGTAAACTCAGGGATAAGGCTGTCGCGGTAAAACTCTTCGTGTAGGAGAACCGTAAAGGTGTCACCCACCCGTGCATCCGTACGGAAGGCTACTTTACATAGCAGAATACCGTTCACCACGGAGGTGATGTTCTGGCTCAGTCCTGCCTTAAGCAGGGAGGCATTTAAGGACGATCCCGGTCCGATGGTCCCCATGAGCATGCGTTCTTGTACGTCCGTCTCTTTACGGGAAAAGGAGTAGTGTAAACTATCGCTTAGGGGATCAATGGTAATACGGTGTTCCGTTACGCGATTAGGACGATACACAAAGGCACGCATGGCGGTGGTGTAATCACGGTGATATTTTGCAGAAAACCGCTCCCCTGCGCGCAGGGATGTAAGATCAGCTTCAAAGCGGAGCGTATTAATCAGACGCATCTTTTTTGCATGGGAAACATTAAGACGGCCTAATACTTGGAATACCCCTTCCCCCGGTTCCAGCTGTAAGTGTTTCCACACTGTTGTGTCTTTCGGTGTTGTATCAACCACGGGGGGCTCAGTTTTTTCCTGAGAAACGGGTTGTTCTATTTCCGGTGCAGGACTTTCGGGAAAACAAGCCCACAAAAGAAATAGGGCCATACCGAGAACAATAGTTTTCATACAACACACCTTGAGGAGTAAGTGGTGGTAATATAGCATAATATGATGGTGTTGTCAAACATTTTTTCCTTAGTACCCCAAGCGTTCCTTTAAGTCTTTAATAGGAGATTCTGCATCAAGTTCTTCAGTTTTTTCCGGATTACGAATACGGCGCATTTCACGATTCATGAATTGAATTCGTGAATTGAAGAGATAAAAGGGACTGTCAAAGGTGCTACTCAATGCACGGTATCGGAGACTGTCGGGCAGCTGTTCAACCACAGTTAGACGGTGTACTTTTCCCGATGCAAGTTCTATGGAAATATCCATCAGGGGAGGAGTTGTGCCTACTTCAAGATGCTCTGCTTCGTAGCTCCATTGACCTGCTTCAGCCTCACTCAGGTACAACAAAAATCGCCGTACAAGGGTACTGTCCCGTGTAATGGGGTCATCATCTGAAACATCCAGCTTCCATCGGCTGTCATCCTGTTTTGTAATATGAAAATATGATTCATCCCGGTGTGTAACTCCTACGTGGGTGATCTCTTCGGGGGTAAAGGTAAAGAGGCGATCTTCGCGCCATCGGTCAAGGTTCGCACCATAGGCAAAGCGAATATTCTCGCCCACAGAGTAGATATCATCTTCTCCACTCATGCGAAAATAGCTGTTTGCCCATACTTCTCCGGGACGGCCGATATAGAATGTATGCAGTGGAGCTCCTTTCATATCGTAGGTACGCACGGTTTTTCCGGTTTCTTCGGTAACTCCAAGACGGGTGCGTGCCTCACTACTAGCGGCGATATGATTTCTATTATGAATACGACGGCTGCGGGTAAAGAGCGTATCAATCTGCTCTTGTTCTACGGGAAAGCCGATAAAGGAGTGTGTCGTATCCATGGTGATAAACCACTCTTGATCAACTTGATTAAGCACGACAAGGGAGTCTTTTTCCGATATAACAATACGCCCTATCTGAGATGGAGCAAAGTCACTACTGAAGAAAGGGGTGTAGTGGGGGCGGCTTCGTTCCTGTTCAAGGAAAAACACCACTCCCCCCAGTAAAAGAAGTATCAGTCCGGAGATGAGTATTTTTTTTCGTTACTCACCATGGGTGCCTCCGCTTTTTTTCTTATTATGCAGAGAGTTGCTCTCTATTTCCCGGCGATGCAGAAAGATTCCGATACCGATAAGCCACACAATAAGAGGAAGAAGGAAAATGTTTACCGTACGAATTCTCCGCGCTAAGGCGCTGTTTGTGGGTATACCATCGCGGGTTATTCGTCGGTCTGTTATGTTTTGGGAACGGATATGAATAAAATCGTCCCTGCGCGAGACCCAATCCACACTGTTTTGTATGAATATCCGGTTGTTCAGTCCCATGCCATCATGGGTAACAAAGTTATCGCTTCCCACCACTACGAGGCGATTTTCCTGTTCGGGTGGGGGAGCAGTTTCATCGGCAAAACGATTCGGGAGCACTCCCTCAACAGATACGGCAAGGGGAAACGGGCCAAAGGGTGCTTCTCCCGCACGTTCTGCTTGGTCGAACATGCGATCCCAATCTTGGTTTGGAGCCAAGCCAATGGGTGGAGTATTTCCAAAGGATTTTTCAGAGCTAAAAAGAAGAGTATCGATACGAAGGTCTTCCTTGGCGGCATTCTCATGGGCAAATACAGGAGATGCCCATTGGAGTATTACACCGCTGATTGAAGAAGTGATTGGGTGAGTTTTGTTTAAACCATCTTGGGTAATCACGGGAAAATAGGGGTATTTAAACGGGACACTTCCCTGATCTGCATAGATGTTATCACAGTACTGATCAAGTATAACCGTCTCTCCCACGGACACTCCATAGGATTCCAACAAGGCATAAAAGGGATACTCCTTAAAGGTAACATGGGGCTGCCGTCCCATGGCTGCAAGATTAATGTCGAGACGTGGTGCCAGGATCATGGCATTTCCACCACGGGCAAAAAAGGCATCCAGCTCGCGCAGAAACTCAGGACTGCTCAAGGTAGCTTCGTCACCACCGGGAATAACAATGGTTGAAATATCATCGGGAATGGATTGTCGGGAGAGATCAAGATGTTTTACGCGATAGGTTTCAAGAAGGATATCATAGAGATTTCTATATCGTTGACTGGTAAGCCCCGATGGTTGCTGTAGCTGGTATCGCTGGACCATTTCATCGGGAATGGGCGTTATGGTGTCAGTTTTTACTACACCGACCTGCGGCAGTTTTTCCGTGGTAACATTAATAATCCTTTGCAGGATATCCCGCTCTAAATGAACAGTAGAACTAATGTCGTTAAGGGTCTCTGTGCGGTCTCCGTATCGTATGGCAAGTCCAGAGTAGCCATGGAGCTTAGCTAAGTGACGGGCAGAAACATCCTCAATACGTATCTCTTCAACATTAAGGGCTAAGGCAAGGCTTAAATCGTCCGTGCTGGTGGTTGGGTCGTGTTGTTCCACCCGAATGCGTCCATGGGAAAATCTTTGAAATTCATACAGCATATCCATAACACGGGTACGAACACGTTGATAGCGTGGAGGAAGATTTTCAGAGAAGAACACATCTATACGAATAATATCGTCGATTTCTCCAAGCCGCTCTTTCGTAGGGGTAGAGAGGGTATAGACATTGTTTTCCGTTAGATCAGCACGGAAAAAGAACCGATTTCCCGCAAAATTAAGGATACCCACATATCCAAAGACAATACCTATTGAGAGGATCGCAAAGAGACGAGTTTTTATGGCGTTTCGTTTCATAGGGCTACCACTTTCTCCTTTCAAGGGACTTACGGTTGAGATAGAGAAAAAAGATGATAATGGAGAGGTAATAGATGATATCACGAGAATCGATTACGCCCCGACTAATACTTTGAAAATGAGTGGCTATACTGAGATAGTCAAAGAGTGGTACCAAGGAGGAAGGAATAAAGGTTGTTACAACCTCATTTCCAATGAGAAGAAAGACCAGGATAAACATGGCTGTGCCGATAAAGGCGATAATTTGATTTTCTGTGAGGGAGGAGATCCACATACCAATGGCAATATAGGATGCTCCCAAGAGTGCCGCTCCGGCGTAACTTCCAATTATAACTCCTCCGTCAGGATTTCCTAACAACATGATGGTGATCGGTACGGTACATGACAGGAGTAAGGTAAGTAGGAGTATGAGCAGGGCTGCAAGAAACTTGCCTAACACAATTGTTCCGTCTGGAATGGGCCAGGTCAGAAGGAGTTCCAAGGTCCTATTTTTTTGTTCTTCCGCCCATGTACGCATGGTAATTGCGGGAAGAAAGAGTATGAACACCCACGGTATTATTTCAAAGTATGCTCGCATGGAAGAGAGATTTTGTACAAAAAATGTTTGAAAGAAAAGAAAATTTGTTAAGATTAGGTAGACAGAGATGAATACATACGCAATGGGAGAGAGAAAGTAGGACTTGAATTCCTTGTATACAATGGTCATAAGTAGGTTCATTGCGCGGCTCCTTCCTCGGTGGTGAGGGTGGTAAAGATTGTTTCCAGGCTTTCTTTATGCCGAAGGCATTCCTCAATAGTTCCGCCTGCAGCAGTAGCTGTGCTAATAATATCGGGACCATGCAAGGCCGTATCGCGGCACATAATACGAAGGTGCTTTTCCGGTGTGATTTCCGTAACGGAAGCCACAAAGGGCTTTTTTTCCAAGGTTTCGGTGAGGGTAGAAGGAAATTTTCCCTGTATATCATAGCGTGAATAGTGCTCAGAAGAAGATACGATTGCCTCTGGAGTATCAAGGGCAACAGTCTTGCCATTGTTGATAATAAGCAGACGGTCGCAGGTTTTATCAACCTCAGAAAGAATATGAGAGCAATACAGCACGGTTTTTTCTTTCCCCACTTCACGAATGAGGTTTCGTATTTCCACAATTTGGTTTGGATCGAGCCCGGACAGCGGTTCGTCTAATATGAGAAGTTCTGGATCATGAAGCATTGCCTGGGCAAGCCCAACGCGTTGACGATATCCCTTAGAGAGCTTTCCCACGGTTTTTTTTCGTACATCGCCAAGGCCACAGAGGTCAATCATGTTTTTACATGCTCGATGCAGTGTTTTGCCGTTAAGCGACCGGATCTTCCCAGCGTATTCCAGATACTCGTCTACAAAAAGATCTCCATAGAGGGGGGTGTGCTCAGGGAGATACCCCATATGTTGTTTTATTTCAAGGTCATTTTTTCGTGAATCTAAGGAGTTCACACGAAAATATCCGGCCGTGGCAGGCATGTATCCGGTGAGGATACGCATGGTGGTTGTTTTTCCTGCTCCATTGGGGCCTAAAAACCCAAAAATTTCTCCCTTGTTTACTTCAAAAGAGAGATTATTAACGGCATAAAGATTACCGAACTTTTTTGATATGTTGTTCACTGAAAGCATGGTTGTGCTCATAGAAACCTCAGAATAAATTTGTTCGTTCCGGATATATTCGGTATACGGCTAGGTTCAAGGATTATTGCCCCTTTGTTTGTTTTCGATACTGATTCGGGGTCATGTTTTCAATTTTACGAAAAATTCTGGCAAAGGAGTTTGAGTAGCAATAGCCTACCTGTTCTGCAATATCTGAAATTTGTTTGTTAGATTCCCGCAGAAGTCGTTTTGCCTCTGTAATACGTATGGTGTTTATGTATTCCTTATACTGCATATCGAAAGAGTCTTTTAAGATTTCGTTGACTTGATAACTGTTAAGACCGAGTCGTTTACGAATAAAATCAAGAGACATGAGCGGGTTTCCATAGTTTTCACCGATAAAGGTAACTAAGGTTGACGAGTCATCCCGTGAATATCCCGATGACACTTTTTGGTAGCGTGGCTCTGTTTTCTGTGTCCGTCGTCGTGTTCGTATGCCGGTTTGAAAAAACAGAGAGAGCAGGTATGAGCAGAGGGCGAACGCAAGAGTTACAGCCAGAGAGAGCAGTACAGCCGGTGTGATGGTGCTTACCAAACGAAGTCGTTTCAAGGATATTTCGTGGGTTTCTTGATCCTGTCGTTGCTCTTCAAAGGGGTCAAACATGATATGGGTCATTTGGGTCCAGTCTGTCTCAGGAATCCCTTCTTTTGTGATATCCATATATCCAAACCAGCGTGCCGGTGTGGCAAAATCTTCAATGGGGAATGAGTATTGCTCTTGAGCGGAATCAATACGATATCGCATAGCGTAGGGCCGATGTGTATCTGTAAGGGCGGGATTACTGAAGCCGGGAATATACATGAAGAGGCTGAGAACAAAGTCTTCAGTATTATCGGGGTCAACAGTTACTTCAACATAGTCATAGCGACTGATATCAATGGTACGTACCAGGTCATGTGAGTGAAAAATTAAGGACGGACTGATTTGCCGAGTTCCCTCACGAATGTAGGAAAAATGGAGATGGTCAGTCATGGTATCAAGGGTTGCACTGTATGGATCGCGCTCTCGTTGCGCCGTTGCTGTACCATACTCAAGGTACGTTTGGTTTTGTGGATAGAGTTCGAGGGGCGGGGTATAAAGAAAGATAAATGTTATGAGAAGCACTACAAGGGAAAAGGACGCGATAATCAAGGGTTTGTTTTTCATATTTGTAGGGAACGCCTGTTTTTTCAGTAATATATAATACGTACTGTCCTGAGAGTGAATACTAAGGAAGATACGTTTTAATTGTATTGACGATTGTTTCTGTTGTGGCGGTTTTGGTAATGTAGCCTGCCATGCCTGCAGAAAGACACTCTTCTTTTTCTCCATTTGCTGTATAGGCAATGACTTGGGCCTTTGGATTTACGCGATGAATCTGTTCTGTGGCAGAAAAACCATCCATGACGGGCATTTGGATATCCATGAGTATGAGATCAAATTCTTCAGGAGAATTTGCATAGATTTCCACGGCTTCCAAGCCATTCTCTACGGCTGTTGTTTGAAAGTGCATTTTCTCCAGAAGTCGGCAAATCATTCGTCGATTAATTTGGTTGTCTTCTGCAACAAGAAGGTGTTTCTTCTGCGTTGGTGAAACGGTTGTTTCACTGCCTGCCTCGAGGGGGATTTTCACTTTAAAAATAGTTCCAATACCCTTTCTACTTGAAAAACTCAAGGTTCCATCCATGGATTTAAGCAGATGTTTTACAATACAGAGCCCAATGCCGAGGCCGTCATATCTTTGCGAGATATTCCCCTCTTCTTCCCGGTTAAAGGCATAAAAAAGCTCACTGCGATAGGACGGAGTGATGCCACAACCTGTATCGGAAACACGGATGCTAAAGGCATCATGCACGTAGGAAAGCTTCACGCTTATTTTTCCCTCATGGGTAAATTTTATCGCATTGGAGAGAAGATTATCTGTGATAAGGGAAACCTTTTCAACATCCCCCACAAGATATTCAGGAAGATTTTTCGAAACAGTGAGGAAAACTTCATTTCCCTGTTCTTCTGCTTTTTTGCTATTATACTCAATAATTTCTTGGACCCTTTTATAGGGTGAAAAAAGAACGGGGGTGTTATGTAGCTTTTTATGCTGAATTCGCTCATAATAAAACAGGTTGCTTACGGTAAGGCTGAGATGATTTGTACTGGTTTTCAGTTCAGATAGTTCACTTGGAGTTGAACCCGCGCATTCCAAGGACTTTATCAAACCAACAACTGCTGATAAGGGCGTTTTAATTTCATGAGAAAGGGTTTTGATAAAACTGTCTTGTCGATTCAATAGTTGCTGTTGCTGTTTTCGTATTTGTGAGAGGCTTTGCAAGGCGTTTTTGAGCTCGTAGCTATATCGTTGTCCCCGCTCCTGTTCTTCTCGTATGTGTATACCAATAGAGCCTATAAACGAGAAAAAGAGTAAGGCATGTCCGTATGATGACAACCAAACTGGAGGAAATACTTCCTGCACAATATGATAGATGTCGTAGATACCTCCGATAAAAAAGAGGCCAAATCCTGCAATAAGAAGCAGGTTTTCTTTTTTTCTATCGTAGTACGTTGCATAAATAAGTATTGTTACGGTAAGTATATTGACAGGGAGTATGTAGTAGAGTAGGACACTGCTGTGAAACTCAACAAGCTGGGCTTTTGTTGCGATAAATACAGTGTAGATACTAATAGGAAGAGCGGGGAGTAACACGATTTTTGAATAGAGATTTTTAAGGTAGTAGTCTGAGAAATCGAGTACTGCAAGAAAAAGAATTCCAGGAAAAAGTGTTAAGGAGATGCGAGATATACGGAACAAAAGCAACTCTTTGATGGGCATCGTATCAAATAAAAAAATTGCATAGGTGAAGAAAATTAAGATGCCCGAGCATGAAAAGTAGAGAATGTATCGACGTTTGTGCGGCATAATGACGTAATAATAGGTGGTGAAAATGGAGATTGCCGCGATAAGAAAAATAAAAGCTTGAATAAGGTCAGAATTAAAGAATACATTATGGGCTTTACGTCTTCTAATCTCTTCGTATGAGCCTATGAGGAGTGGTTCAAGGGGGCTTCGTAGCCCATCACTTCTAAACCGAAGGCGTATGTTTTGCGGGCCAGATCTGCTATTAAGCACAGCCATATCAGCTTGATATCGCCCTTTTATATCAGAATCAGTGACATCGGCCCAGCGATACACTAAGGTGGTATCAATGTAAATTTTTGTGGGATATGCTAATTGTGGGATAAATAGGTAGGCTTCGTTCAGCACTGTGTCGAGGGGGATGACCCCCGTGAGGTCGTATAGCCCGGCCTTGGTGATAGGCAGGCTTCCTCCATCATAGGGGATGTGTGAATCCGTACTATGGCAGTAGATTCCAGTATATTCCATTTTGTACACGGAGGTTGCATGCACAAGAATGGGAAAAAGAATACACCCTAGAGCGTAGAGGAAGAGCCGTGGTTTCACTCGGTAGATCCTTCCGTGTGAGAAGAAACAACCCTATAAAATGCAAATTTTTATGTGGAAAAAGGTACTTTTATCTTTTTTTTGCATAAAAAAAGTAGGAGGAAGAGCTTCCAATATACATTTTTTTTTAAATCATGAAGTTACGTTTTTTGTCAATAAACCTGGTGACAGGAGATTCTTCGCTCCTGAATTGATAAAAAGGAAGTCTTCCATCCCTGGAAACACAAGCCCTCCATGGCATCCATCCTTGGTTGTTTAATCGGCATGATGTGAAATAACTAAAGGTATAAATAAAAAAAGCCTTCCAAAAAAAGAAGGCTTCATATGGTCGGAGCGAGAGGATTTGAACCTCCGACCCCCACAACCCCATTGTGGTACGCTACCAGGCTGCGCCACGCTCCGTTCATATGTGAGGATAATATACTATATACTGTGTAATAAAGACAAGGGTAATTTAGATTTTGTTCTCTTTACATGGTACAACGGTTGGCGTTGAAATTCTTCGTACAAGCAAATCTACTTGGCTGAGTAGCAACAAGGAAAGCAGCACGGCGAAGATACTTCCCAAGATGGGAATGGGGTGGTCGGGTGGTGTATCAAGAAAAAAAGCAGGGCTCCATAGGTTGCTCCGCTGACACAGAGGGGTAGTATAAAAACAAGAAAGGCAGCAAAGGCTTCGTGCAGTACGGGTAAGTATACAAGAACATGCATGCCTGGCTCGGCGTTTTTACCGGGGGAAGGGAGGGTTATTTTGAGAGGGGTGAAGTTTTTTGTGCATCCCGAGCACCCCGTGGCAGTGCAGACACTCTTGAGGCTTTCTGGGGATAGTTGTACCACAATGTTTCTCCCCTTCCTTGCGGTAATTACCCCCGGACGGTGTACCTGTGTAAGGAGGGGCATTAAAATATACTCCGTTTAAGTGTTGCTATTTTTTTTCCTCCTTCATAATATTCTTTGGTCATGGCATAACCGAAACGACAGAGGAGTTCGTATCCGATGGTTCCTGCTGCGCAGGCAAGGGTGTCAATAGATGCCTGTTCATGGGTTATGTTGGCGAGGTCTCCCACATGAACAGGAGTGTCTCCTATATCAACCATGAGATAATCCATGGTGATTCGTCCTACTTGAGGGTAGAGGGTGTCTCCGATTTGAATGAGGAGGTTTTCCGTAGAGAGCGTTCGAGGAAGCCCATCGGAGTAACCTAAGGCAATGGTGGCGATACGGGTGTCTTTCGGGGCATGCCACGTATGTCCGTAGCTCACGCCCTCTCCTTTTTTCAACGTTCGTATAGAACAGACCGTACTTTGGATAGAGGCCACATCGGCAAGGCGCGGGGTTGGTATGTGAGGGTCTGGGTGGCACCCAAATAGAGCTATTCCGGGGCGTATGTGCGTGCAGCAGTCATGTTTCCAGAAAAGGGACCCCGCACTATTTGCACAGTGGATTGCGGGGGGCTGTATACCGGCTTGCCAGAGTATTTTGCAGCAGTGGGAGAATCGGCTTTGCTGGAGCCGTGTTTCTTCGTGAGCGGTTGTGCTGTCTGCAGAATGAAGGTGGGTGTAGAGGGAACGTATCTTTCCAGCAAGGGGAGAGAGTTCTTTCAGAAGTGTGGGGATGTCCTCCCAGGGAAGTCCGCATCTATGCATTCCCGTATCTATGTTTAGGGCGATGGAGCCGTTGTAGTTTTGCAGCTCCCGCAGATGCGTGGCATCGATAACTGAAATGGTGAGGTTTGCCTGTTCTGCTACGGAGAAATCTTCCGGGGTAACTCGACCAAGCACAAGTATGGCAGCGGTACTTTTTTTGTGTCGTAAAAAAAGCGCTTCTGCCAGAGTTGCCACGGCAAAGGTTGTAACCCCCCATTGTTCTAACCGATGCGCAATGATTCCACTGCCAAGGCCGTAAGCACTGTTTTTAATCACCGGAATACACTCGCTTGTCTCTACTCCTGCAGTAGAGCAGAGGGTTTGCAGGTTCTGGTGTAGGGCATCAAGGTTGATTTTTAGGCGGGGCTGTGGAAGCTGTGCCATGAAAGCCTCTTCAGAATATCGTAGTCTATACCGGTTGAATATATGTTGTGGAAAAAGAGAAAACAGAGATGCTTTTACAGAGAATGAACTCCTCTTCTGTGAGAGGTTTTGATGTAGAATCCTTGGTACTGTTCGCGTAATAAAAATACGCAATTCAGATATTGAAGGATATATATTGCATTGTACTCTTCTGGGGGCCAATAATGAAACTCGTGCAATCGACCATATTGCGGATTCTCTTTGCCAATACCTTTATTATATTGAGCACTCTTAAGTGGTTTTTCCTTGCAATTATCGCTGGTGTTCTTGTCGGAGGGGTCTCGGGGGTTTTCTTGAAAACCCTTGACTATGGTATTTCACAAGCAAGTATGATACCACTCTATTATCTAGCAATACCTGCGGCGTTTATGGTGAGCCTGTACCTTGTTCGGCGGTTTGCTCCCGATGCCCGGGGGCATGGTACGGAAAAAGTAATAGAATCGTTGCACAAAAAAGATGGAGAGATTGATACTCGGGTGATTCCGGTGAAATTGTTCGCAACCCTCATTACTCTTATTGCGGGAGGTTCTGCTGGAAAGGAAGGGCCCTGTGCCCAAATTGGAGCAGGGGTAGCTTCAACCGCAGCTCGTATTTTTCGAATGGGGCCAATTAACCGAAAACGGTTTGTCCTATGCGGGATTAGTGCCGGCTTTTCCGCTGTTTTTGGGACGCCGATTGCGGGGGCAATCTTTGCGGGTGAAGTAATTTATGTGGGGAAGTTTTCATATCGGGAACTCATGCCGGCTCTTATTGCATCATATTTTAGTTTTTTCGTTACAAAAAACATGGGTGTTACCCATCTTATATACCAGATTGATTTTGACATTACCAATGAAATAGCCTTGGTCTTCAATATGCTCTTTCTTGGTATTATCATTGGAATTGTTGCTATTTTCTTTATCTATGTATTGTACGGGATTGAGCGGACTATCGAAAAAATACCCCTCGGAGGGTATACAAAGGCTTTCTGGGGCGGGCTGTTTCTTGTCCTGGTTGTGTTTTTCACGGGCTCTCTTGATTATGTTGGTTTGGGAACTCATGTAATCGACCATGCCTTGGCAGGAAATGCCGTTGCACCGGAATCATCGTTACTAAAAATGATTACCACCTCAATAACCCTCGGATCGGGGGGCAGTGGCGGTATTCTAACCCCTATTTTCTTTATTGGTGCCACGGCAGGAAACATTTGGGCACAACTCGTGGGAGGAAATCTTGCACTGTATTCTGCAGTGGGGATGTGTGCCTTTCTTGCGGCGACGACAAATACCCCCCTTGCGGCAATACTCATTGCCATTGAACTCTTTGGAGTTGATGTTGGTTCCTACGGCTCAATTGCATGTATTGTAAGCTATCTCATTGTTGGGCATATGAGTGTGTATCCAAGTCAGGTTTTATCGGAAAATAAAACCTTTTTTATGCATGTTGAAACCCACCGTGAGATGGGCGAGATTGATCGTACTGATTATGTTATCAAGGATTCGCTCATGCGTTACTTTGTTGAGAAAATGAAGGGGATGTTTCGTCGATAAGGGAAAGACCGATACGTTTCCTCTGCGTGTCCAGAGAGAGAATGCGTACCCTAACGAACTCCCCGGGAGCTATGACGTTCAAGGGATGCTCCACAAAATGGTCGCTGAGATGTGAAATATGAATGAGCCCTTTCTCTCCAATTCCAAGGTCTACAAAGGCGCCGAAGTCTGTGACATTTACGACAACTCCTGAAATCTCCATCCCCGTATGGAGATCATCCATGGAGAACACCCTTTGGTTAAACTCCGGAAGAGAGAATTCTTGACGGGGATCCAGGCCGGGGTTACGTAACTCAAAAAAAATATCTTCGAGGGTTTCTTTGTGAACCTTTCCAAACGTAAAAGTATGGGGCTGAATGTCCTCGAGAAGAGCCGGAGTGCTACACAGTTCTTCTATGGTGCAAGCAAGATGGCGGCAGATTTCTTCAACAAGGGGGTATTGTTCCGGGTGAATCCCTGTGTTTTCCAAGGGTGAATCTCCGTTTTTTACGCGGACAAACCCAACTGCTTGGGTGTATCGCTGTGGCCCGATTCCTAGAACGGAACGGAGTTCGTGGCGACTGCTGAAGGGGCCTTTTTGGCTACGATGGGAAATAATATTCTGTGCCACGGTGCGATTGAGGCCCGAGAGTGTAGCGAGGATATCTTCTGAGGCGGTATTGAGATCTGCACCGATACGATGAACCACTTGTTCCACCGTACGATGGAGGTTCTGTTGAAGGGCCTTTACAGGAACATCGTGCTGGTACTGTCCTAGTCCCAAAGCGTGTGGAGGAATCTTGATAAGTTCGCTTAAGGGGTCTTGTAGACGGCGTCCCAACGATATGGCGCTGCGCAGGGTAATATCATACTGAGGAAAGTCTTTTCTTCCTCGCACAGAGGCAGAATATACCGATGCCCCCGCTTCCTGCACCATAACAAGGGATGGAGTGTCTGAAAGCTCCGGCAGAAGCTCACGTTGAAGAAATTTTCGCGTTTCTCGAGAGGCACAACCATTTCCCAAACCAATGAGCTTGGGATGATACGCTGTAATGATACGATGCAGTTCTTTTTTTGCCTGTGCCCGTTTGGAAGGTGAGGTGAGGTAGACTGTGGTAAGTTTGAGGGGCTCTCCAACAGCGGAAAGAAGTGCGCATTTACAGCCGTGGGCATAGCCGGGATCCATGGCTAAAACAGGTACTGCCCCTGCGGGGGGAGCAAGGAGGGTCTTTTTGAGATTTTGCGAAAAAATATCGATGGAGTGGCGGTGGGCGTGTTCCTCTGCTTCTCTGAGGACCTCTTTCTTTATGGCGGGAAGAAGGTCCTTGGAAAGAGCCGTGGTAATACAGCGGCGAATGAGGGAGGCGTAGGTTCCCTGGGGACGGAGAATGTTTTTTTCAATGTACGCCTCTGCCTGGGCGCGCGGGTACTCTATGCGAAGGGTTAGGAGTTTTTCTTTTTGTCCCCGCATCAGGGCTAAGAGGGCGTGCGGTTTTACCTGGTGAAGGGGAGATGAAAAACCGTCGTAGGTATCGGCAGTAGAGGAGCCTGCTGGTGCCTCTTTTTTCTTAGAGGCCCGTATGCTGCTTTTTTTACGAATCCGTGCGGTGAGCCATGAACGAAGGCGTCGGTTCTTGCGAAGCCGGTCTTGAATAATTTCTGCTGCCCCCGCAAGAACTTCTTGTTTTGTGGTATAGCCGAAGCGACGAGCACGGGACATATCAACCCATTCGGACCAGTTTGGCTGCTGTGAACCTTTTCGTGATGTCGAAATATGATCTGCCACAGGGGTAAGCCCTGCGCGACGCGCTGACTCTGCTTTCGTTGTACGACTCTGTTTAAATGGAAGATAGATCTGCTCCAACTCGCTTCTGCACGTTGCAGCGGCGAGAGCATGTATTACATCCTTGTGTAATAGATCTCGCTTCTTCAGTTCTTTTTCTATGGCATTTTTCCGTGCTATAAACGCGGTATACTCATGACAGTCATCTAAGAGTGTAAAAAGATCTTCTTCCGTGAGGGGAGCACACATTTCTTTACGATACCGAGCAAGAAAATGCACCGTTGCTCCTGCATCAAAGGCGGCGGTACTATCTCGTATGACTTGTACGGGAAACCGCCGCTTATTCTGTATGTAGGTTGTGCGGTCCATGGCTTAACTATTGCGATCAAGCACTGCGAGAAAGGCCTTTTGCGGCAATTCTATTTTCCCAATGCTTTTCATTTTTTTCTTCCCCTCTTTTTGTTTTTGCAAGAGCTTTTTCTTACGGCTGATATCACCGCCGTAACATTTTGCCGTCACATCTTTCCGATAGGCTTTCACCGTTGAACGGGCGATTACCTTCGAGCCGATAGCCGCTTGAATGGCCACCTGAAACATTTGGCGGGGAATGAGCTCTTTGAGTTTTACTGTCAATTGCTGCCCAATGTGGTAGGCATCATCACGATGCACAATGGTGGAAAAGGCATCTACGGGCTCCTTGTTTATGAGGATATCAAGGCGCACCAAGGCATCGGCGGAATACCCGTCAAATTCATAATCCATGGAGGCATAGCCACTGGAGACGCTCTTGAGTTTGTCGAAAAAGTCAAGCATGAGTTCCGCCATGGGGATATGATAGTGGAGATTAACCCGGGTTGTCTCCAAATACTCCATATGATCGAGATTTCCCCGTTTTTCTTCACAGAGTTTCATAATAGCACCGGTATAGTCTGTGGGCGTAATAATCTGTACTTTTGCAATTGGTTCAAGAATGGTCTCTATATCGCCGGGGGCCGGGAGATCACCGGGACGTTCTACAAATCGTTCTTCACCGCTTTTGAGAATAATGTGGTAGACCACATTGGGAACGGTGGTGATAATTTCAACATTGAATTCTCTTCGAAGTCGCTCTTGAGTAATTTCCATGTGTAGCAGTCCGAGAAAGCCCGTGCGAAAGCCAAACCCCAGGGCTTGAGAGGATTCAGGCTCAAAGGTAAGGGATGAGTCATTGAGTTTGAGTTTGTCCAAGGCTTGTCGAAGATTTTCATACTCTCCCTTGTCCACTGGGTAGAGCCCGCTAAATACCATGGGTTTTACCTCTTTATACCCTGTAATGGGAGTGTCGGAAGGATCCGCTATGGTGGTGATAGTATCACCAATTTTTATATCGTCAAGCTCTTTTATGTTACAGATGACATATCCCACCTGCCCTGTGGTTAAGGTGGTGAGCGAGGTTCGTTTTAATCCGAGCCGCCCCAACTCAACAATCTCATATTCGCGATTGGTATGAAGAAACTTAATTTTATCACCCTTGGAAAGTTCACCCTCAAAGATACGGACATACGCGATTGCTCCGCGGTATGAATCGAACACGGAATCAAAGACCAAGGCTTCTGTTGTTGTTTTGCCGCTGTAGGAAGGGCCCGGTATGTCGTGAACAATTTGTTCCAAGATCTCCACAACTCCTTCGCCGGTTTTAGCGCTGCAGTGGAGTATCTCTTCCGGCTCAACTCCCAAGAGTTCAGCAACCTGCATTCCCACTTCTTCCGGCCGTGCAGAAGGAAGATCAACCTTGTTTAGCACGGGGAGTATGGTGAGATCATTATCCATGGCGAGGTAAATATTGGAAAGCGTTTGTGCTTCAATCCCCTGTGCAGCGTCAATAACAAGTATTGCGCCGTCACATGCTGCAAGGGAGCGGGATACCTCATAGGAAAAATCAACATGTCCGGGAGTATCAATGAGGTTCATATAATATTCCTGCCCATCCTGTGCTGTATATACCATCTGGATGGGGTGGGATTTTATGGTTATCCCCCGTTCTTTTTCCAAGTCCATATCATCAAGAAGCTGCTCCTGCATCTCGCGTTCCGAGATTGTCCCGGTGAGCTGAAGAAAGCGGTCTGCTAAGGTTGATTTTCCGTGGTCAATATGGGCAATAATTGAAAAGTTACGAATATTTGCTATCTGTTTCATAAGTCCTTACTGAAATAAATTACTGTACCTTGAGTATTTTGAATTCAATGGGGCCGTTTGGTGTATGGGCCGTTACAATATCATCCACGGCGTGCCCCAAGAGTGCTTTTCCAATGGGAGATGTAACGGAAATTTTACCTGCCGTTGGATCTGATTCATCAGCGCCTACCAAGGTGTATTCCTCCACCATGTCAGGGTCATCCATATCTTCCGGTTCTACAATGGTCACCTGCGATCCAAATACAACAGAGTCACTGTCCTCCTTTTTTTCAAGGACCTGTGCACCGGAGAGTGTGGTTTCTAAATAGTGGATACGATCTTGAATGTGGCCCTGTTTTTCCCGCGCGGCATGGTATTCTGCATTTTCTTTTAAATCGCCTTCGGCGCGGGCTTCTGCAACACGAGAGATGATATCCGGGAGCTCAACCTTTTTTAAATGATCCAGTTCGTTGAAAAGATCATCAAACCCTTCTTGGGTCATCACTTTTCTACCACTCATGTTTCTACTCTCCTCTAAAAAGTACAGATTCAAGCCCTAAAAATATATATATACAAAATCTTCTGTATATTAATGGTGCAAAGGTGTATATTTATCGAAGAGAATATAATAGAAATAATTTCTTTCTGAGGGTGTTTACATGCTTGAAGTAGATCTTACTGGAAAGACCGCTTTTATAGCGGGTGTAGGCGATGATAAAGGGTTCGGTTGGGCCATCGCGAAGCGACTTAATCAGGCGGGTGCAACGGTATTAGTGGGTACGTGGCCTCCTGTATATGATATGTTTAAGAAAATCCTTGAACGGGGAAAACTGGATACGGCTTTGGATGATGGTGGCACCCTTGAAATTGCTGACGTGTTTCCCCTTGATGCCGTGTATGATACGATGAAAGATGTTCCGCGAGAAGTTCGTGAAAGTAAGCGGTATGCGCAACATGCTGTTTTTGCCTTGGAAGAAACGGCGAAGGCGGTGAAAAAGAAGTATGGAAAAATTGATATTCTTGTACATGCTCTAGCCAATGGACCGGAGGTGCACAAGGATCTTCTTGAAACAAGTAGAGAAGGGTATTTGACTGCCTTTTCCACTTCAGCATATTCCTTGGTTTCCTTAGTTCAGAAATTTGGCCCCGTCATGAATGAGGGGGGATCTGTGGTTTCTCTCACCTATCTTGCTGCAGATGGAACGGTTCCAGGGTATGGTGGCGGTATGGGTGCGGCAAAGGCAGCTTTGCAAAGTGATACACGAACCCTTGCCTTTGAGGCGGGCCGAAAATGGAATATTCGGGTGAATACCATTTCTGCAGGTCCTTTGCGCAGTCGGGCAGCCCGTGCCATTGGGTTTATTGACAAGGCAGTAAAATACAGCATGGCCAACGCCCCCTTAACACAAGATTTTACGGCCGATCATGTGGGGACAGCTGCGACATTTCTTCTTTCCCCCTTGGCAGGGGCAATAACCGGAACAACCATGTATGTTGATAATGGATTGCATTCCATGGCCATGGCTCCAGCTGCCATAGAATAGAACAACTATGCAGAAATGCTTCAAGCGATCTTGCGGGGTCGCTTTTTTTATAACTACAGCTCAATAATTGAAATAGATAAAAAGGAGACACCTATGGCAAAGCAAAAATGTGTTCTCGCCTACTCCGGTGGGTTGGATACATCTGTAATGATTCAGTGGCTGATTGACACCTTTGATTGTGAGGTTATTGCCGTGTGCGGTAACCTGGGACAAAAGGATGAGCTTGAAGGGCTCGAAGAAAAGGCCCTGAAAACCGGTGCGGTGAAGGCATATATTGAGGATTTGCAGGAAGAATATATTACCGACTACATATACCCTGTTTTAAAAGCAGGAGCAGTATATGAAAACAAGTATCTTCTTGGAACAAGTCATGGTCGCCCTCTTATTGCAAAGCGTATGGTGGAGATTGCCCGCAAAGAAGGCGCAACCATGGTAGCCCATGGAGCCACGGGAAAAGGGAATGATCAGGTTCGTTTTGAGCTTACCTTCATGGCCTTAGCTCCCGATCTCACGATTATTTCTCCATGGAAAGATGACCGATGGACCCTCACGTCTCGTGAAGAGTGTATTGAGTATGCGGAAGCGCATAATATTCCCCTTACGGTATCAAAGGAGAAAATCTATTCCGAGGATGCAAATATCTGGCATATCAGCCACGAAGGAGGCGAGCTCGAAGATCCGGGAAATGAACCCCTCGATACTGTTTATACAAAGTCTACTCTTTTGGAGGAAGCCCCTGATACACCAGAATATGTGGAGATTGACTTTGAAAAAGGTGTTCCTGTTGGTATCGATGGTGAACGGATGAGTTCTGCCCTTGCTCTTGTGGAAAAATTGAACAACCTTGGAGCAAAACACGCTATTGGGCAAATTGATATTGTTGAAAACCGTTTGGTCGGAATTAAGTCTCGTGGTGTCTATGAGACTCCCGGTGGGACAATCCTCTATGCAGCACACCAGAATCTCGAAGAATTGACCTTAGATCGAGATACTTTTCATGAAAAGCAAAAGCTTGCCTTAACCTATGCCGACCTCGTGTATGATGGAAAATGGTTTACCCCACTTCGGGAAGCTATTGATGCCTTTGTTGATTCTACGCAGGAGAGTGTTACTGGGAAGGTCCGTCTGAAGCTTTACAAGGGAAATATTGTTCCGGCCGGTGCGTGGTCGAAGAATTCTCTATATGTCGATGAACTTGCTTCCTTTGACGATGTTGAATTGTATGATCAAAAGGATGCCGGTGGGTTTATTCGGTGCTTTGGCCTTCCCATGAAGGTTGAAGGAATGCGTCATCGTAAGGAATTGTAATACTACGGTCTGTCACCCCCCCCAAAAAAAAAGGAAGTGAGTCACTTCCTTTTTTTTGCTTGTCTCTTCCCTGCTGATACGGTATAATTTTTATTAGTAGGGTTGTTTGTGTGAGGCATGCATGCGTTTTCTTATTGTAGATGATGATCTGCTCATATGTGAGAATCTTCAGCGTATATTACAGGAAAAAGGCTTTTCCGTAGATTCCTTTACGTCATCCCGTGAAGGCCTTGCGTTTCTGCAAACCCTTTCTTTGCATGATTACGTTCTCATTTTACTTGATTTTAATATGCCGAAACTTTCCGGAGGAGAGTTTCTGCAAGAGTTGTCCCGGTTAGACCGAAAATATCACACCTATGTTATTATGATGACCGGCGCCTTTGATAGCGATGAGAAATTAGTACAATCACTGCATGCGGGGGCCGATGATTTTCTCCAAAAACCGTTTCAATTTGCCGTGGCAGAGGCGAAAATATCTGCAGGAGTGCGGTCCTTTGAATTGCGTCGGCAAGTAGATATCCATACAAAGGAGTTGCAGGAAAAAAATGAAGAACTCCGACGGTCCTATGCAGAAATCTCCCGGACGCAGGCACGATTGGTCCAACAGGAAAAAATGGCTTCCTTGGGAGAATTAGCCGCAGGTATCGCTCATGAAATAAATAACCCCCTCGGTTTCATAAAAAGCAATCACGAAACCCTCTTTGAATATCGCGATTGGGTTGAAGCGCTTATCGCAACGCTTCGAAACGGCAATGGGTTACCCGTAGAAGATGCCAGAGAACTTGATTTTGTCCGTGCTGATGCCGATACGCTTTTGCGAGAAAATAGAGAGGGGATTGAGCGGATTGAGAATATTGTCAAAAATATGAAGCACTTTGCACGGTATGATAAAGAGCGAATTATGGAGCTCCATGATGTGCGTGATCTTATTCGTAGCACCCTTGTTATAGCACGAAATCGAATTAAATATATTGCCGATATCCGTCTTGATCTACAGGAGGTTCCCTCTGTTCCTCTTGTGGCTGGTGAGGTTAATCAGGTTCTTCTGAATCTCCTTATTAACGCCGTACAGTCTATAGAGGAGAAGGGCGGGGAGAGTGGGAGTATTACCATTCGCACCTTTGCCGAGTCTTCTTCGGTGGTGTGTGCCATTACCGATACGGGGACCGGTATTGCTGAGTCTGATGAACGTCGGGTCTTTGACCTTTTTTACACTACGAAAACAGCACGTGGGGGGAGCGGTCTTGGCTTGAGTATTTCCTACGATATTATCGTCCAAAAACATGGTGGCGATATGTGGTTTGAATCGGAGGTTGGAGTGGGTACAACTTTTTTTATTGCCCTTCCTATGGGGGATTCATGAAAAAAAATATTCTCATTGTCGATAGTGAAATTAATATTATTCACTCCTTACAACGTTGTTTTCGTTCTGAGGAGTATGAGCTGGAGTCGGCTCAAACACTCTCTGATGCTGAAGAGGTTTTAGATCGTTTCTCTCCCGATATGCTTATTATCGATATCACCATTGATCATATGCATGGACGACGATTTATTGCGGATACAAAAATGCTGTATCCCTCTCTCCTTGTCATTGTTTTAACAGCCTATACAGATGAAAATACGGCCATAGAGTGTGTCACTGATAACCTTGCAAAATTATACATTCCAAAACCGTGGGACAATACCCTTCTTCGGCAGAAAGTGTATTATCTCTTTAAGCTGTATGACGATATGCAACACTCTGTTGCCATAGAGGTGCTTGCGGACAATTTTGACTTGATGGAATTGCCCCGCAGTTATATCAAGATACATTCCATGATTATGGAAGATCGTGATATGGAAGATATTTCAGCGGAGGTGGAAAAAGATCCAGTACTGTCTTCAAAGCTTCTCTCCTTGGTAAATACGGCATTTTTTGGTCTTTCTATTTCATCGGTGCGTAAGGCGGTATCATACCTTGGGCTCGATGCCCTTGAAACCGTTCTTCTTTCTATAAAACTCTTTGATACCTATACTGCGGAAGATTGTTTGTCTTCGGATATGACAGATATTTGGGAGCATTCAAATCAGGTAAACTGCCTCTTTTCATATCTTTACTCTCAGCTTATGGGAGAAAAGCCCCCCGAAACCTACTCTGTGGCAGGATTACTCCATGATTTAGGGAAGATTATTATGATGAATATCGATTTTGAGAAATATGAGTATTGCTATGGCGGTGAAACCAGTTTTGGCGCTTCTCGGGAGTGTGAACGCCAATTTTTTGGAATTGGTCACGAAGAACTCGGTGCCTTTGCCATGGACTGGTGGAATCTTCCACAAGAACTCATAGAAACGGCCCTGTATCACCATGAACCGGAAAACAGAAATGTCACTGACCCGGTTGCCATAGGGCTGATTCACGTGGCTGATCAGCTTTCATCTCATATACATGCAGGTACCCTGGATGAGTTTTTTTCATCTGAGCTACCTCTTTGTTCACTCTTTTCTGTTTCCAAGGAAAAACTCATAACCATAGTGGAACATTTTCTCTGTGATGAAAGCGAGGGGTATCATGGGTAAGATTCTTTTTGTTGATGACGAAAAAAGTATCCTGAATTCTTTAAAGCGGGTCTTCTTTGGATTATCTCAGTATGAGCCGCTCTTTATGGATGATCCAGAGGATGCCCTTGAGTGTGTTCGTGAAGGAGGCATACATGTGGTGGTTTCGGATATAAAAATGCCACAGATGTCCGGGATTGCCGTACTTGATGCGGTACGGGAAATTGATCCAGATATTGTTCGTATTGCTCTTTCTGGTAATGCGGAGATGCAGGATATCATAGAAGCCGTTAATCGGGGTGATATTTGGCGATATATTGATAAACCCTGGGATCGGCAAAAACTATTAATGACCATGAAAAACGCCCTTGAGTTATTCGATAAGAAAAAGGAGAGCAAACGTCTATTTCTTGCCTTGGAGGAGAAAAAGAGTGAGCTGGAGAAAATTAATCGTAATCTTGAATCCATGGTTGCCATGCGAACAAAGCTTCTTGAAGAACGAACACGCATTATGAACCTCATTATTAATGATGAACCCTTGGAGACGGTTTTTCGTGCAGTTGCAGAAAATCTTGTGTTTTTTGGGAAGGCACGGGTAGTACAAATAAACTCACCATATTTGGAGGCTACCTTTATATATCCTGCGGACGCACAGGTTGATCAGGTGGTAACTGAAGGGGAGTTTAATAAGGCTGGGTTTTCTGTGCAAGGTGACTGTACGGTAGTCTCTCGTTTGCGGAAGAACCGGAAAAATCTCGGATATCTTATGCTGAAAGATATTGACAAGAAAGATATTTCCGAACTATATCCCATTATTGAAACCTTTGCAAACTTAGTTATTATTTACTTGTATCAACAAAAAACTCTGGCAGATCTTCCTCGGGTCTTGCAGCAGTTGGATTCTATTATAGAGTCGTCTTGACCGATGAACCTGAGCACACAGATTCGTATAGAAGTGTCAAAAGATGCAACACGGTCGTATCTTGTTGATTTCCCAGGCGATGCCATGGTGGATGACGTGTATCGTCGTTTACAAGATTTGCACATTGTCCATGGCATTATCGATGAGAACATCTCCCAGGTTCTCATGGGAAAACCCTTTACCGCATACCCTATTGCAGAAACAGAAAATAGGGATAGGGCGGTCTCTTTTCCTCATACTACGGAGGGGGTTTCTGCAGATAAGATGTTCCATTATTGCATGAGTATTCGTACCTCCATACTGCATAAGGAGGTGCCCCATGTGTCTCATACTCCCCGTTTTTATCAAGTGGGAGAAGAAGTTTTTTCTGTGCTGCTCTACACCGAAGAATCAGACCTTTACGGAAGGCCTTTGTGGCCGGAGCCACCGCAACGGCTTTTTGCAACAGATGGGTCTCTAGAAATGCATGAAGAGGGGGATCGTCTTCGCTTCTTCGCGGTTACTCCGGGATATCTTGCAGCGGAAGAACAGGGTCGCATAAGCCTGTTGCTCCCATTTGAAGATCGTGAGGAGAAACTGAAACGCTACTGTGTTATTCTTCCCAATACGTTGGGGGCAGAGAAGTTGTATGAATATCTACAGGAACAGCGAGATTCTTTTGTTGCAGAGTATGAGGTAGACTCACCGCCCTTTATTTCCTCTGAAGCGTTTCAGTC
Organism: Chitinivibrio alkaliphilus ACht1; assembly: GCF_000474745.1. Classification (NCBI taxonomy): domain Bacteria; kingdom Pseudomonadati; phylum Fibrobacterota; class Chitinivibrionia; order Chitinivibrionales; family Chitinivibrionaceae; genus Chitinivibrio; species Chitinivibrio alkaliphilus. Next base: position 35,328 of record NZ_ASJR01000013.1, read on the forward strand.
TATTGTTCGTGGAGAACAGGTGAAAACGGTGTTAGTGTATCGGGGGAAGGCAAAAAAAGATGGATGTGACGGGGGGATTCGCTTTACCGTGGAGGAGGAGCATTCCAAGGAGGTTTTACCGTCACATGAACGGGTAGATATGAAGTCGTTTTGTTCGTATCTTATGGTAAAACAGGGAGAAATAGTTGCAGAAAAAAGTGCTCTCTTCTGCGGGTGAAGATGGTATCGATGTTGATGGCACGCGTATTCGGGCATATCAGGGTAAGGATATGGCCTTTCGAATACTGGATAATATTGCAGCCGAAGAGGATCAGGGGCGTATCATATATCGTGCTGAGAAGACAGGGATTCTCATTACTGATACTCGTTCTGTCTCTGTTGTTGAGGAGCTTGTCATTACGGGAGATGCGGGTATTGAAAGTGGCAATATTCGGTACGAAAAAGATGTGATCATAAAGGGAAACCTCTGCAGTGGTTACTCAGTGGAGAGCGGAGGGAATGTCTCTATTCAAGGCAATATAGAAAACGGAGGTATTGTTCGCTGTAAGGGAAATCTCTACATCGGAAATGGTCTTTTTGGAGAAAATAGCGATATTTCTGTGCAGGGTAATTGTGAGGTTGGTTTTGTACAGGATAGTGCCATGATGGTTGAGGGGAGTATTCAGGTTCGTAATTTTGTATGGCAGAGTGCTCTTTTCTCCCGCGCGTATATTACGGTGATGGGCAAGAGTATGAAGGGGAGTAATACCAGTGTGGTGGGGGGGCGGTTGATTGCCATGAAGGGGATGGACCTTGCTTCTGTTGGTTCATATAACGCTGATACAACACTTTTTTGCGGATATAACCCTTCTTTGGAAATACGGGAGCGTCAACTACAGAAGCTTGTGAAACGCTTGGATACTCTTCTCTTACGTGTTCAAAACAGTTGTCCTGTTAATTTGCATGATACAGAGATGATTCGTCGTATGATTGTATTAAAGCCACAAATGGCAGGGGAGATTCGAAAGAAGTTAATGCAACTTCGCGACCTTCTTGCTAAAAAAAATCGGGCTGAGCAAGCAATTGAACAAACACGACAGGAAATGCTGAGCAATGAGAGTCATCTTGCTATCTATATTCGGAAAAAAATAGTTCCCGATCTCATTGTTCGTATGAAGAATGAACGCCGTGTTTTTTCCTGTGAGGCAACAGGAATGGAGATCTATCTTACGGGATCAGGAATTCATTGTAAAAGCTACGATGGGTCTCTTTCTCCATAGAGGGCTCTATAGGTCCAATAATTACCTAATACTTTCTTGACATAATCCCGTGTTTCTGAAAAGGCGATAAATTCGACAAAGAGATATTCATCATCAAGAATTGCCTCATTGCGTCGAACCCATCGTTGTACGTTGTGGGCACCTCCGTTATACGATGCTAAGGCTTTCACTTTGCTTCCATCCCACTGTTCAAGGCGTTTTGCTATGTAATAGGTACCGAAGTCGATATTGATAACAGGATTAAACAACATGTTTCGAGAAAAAGGGCGTCCTAACTCCCGAGCAATTTGTTGCCCCGTGGCAGGCATGATCTGCATAAGCCCCAAGGCACCCACGGGGGAACCAATGGTTTCATGAAAGGTGCTTTCTTGACGCATAATAGCGGGGATCAGATAGGGAGATACGGAAAACTGAGCACTGGCGAGGCTTATTTCAAAGGGGTACACCTGTGGATAATACCGTTCAAGAAGACCACGGGGCGCATCTCGGCGAATGGAGAGGGGAACCCGATAGTACAGGTTCCTCATAATTCTGTATGATTCATGATACTCTTCCATAAGCATGTAAAGATCGGAAAGGCTTAGGAGTGTTCCATGATTTGTTCCTGATTGAAGAGTGAGGGGTTCAATGATAAAATAGGTCTCGTCGGAAAAACCAAGTGATCCTAAGCGTAAGGCATGCTCAAAACGTGCATTTTCCTCAGGGGCTGTAGAACCTTGTCCTTGTCGATTCAACCTTTGTTTCCATCGATCGGTGGTATCAAAGGAGAGTTCCTCAGTTTCCAGTTCTTTACGCGCAATCCATGCATAGTAATGAGTGGGATCAGTAGAGATGGCACGCTCATAATATTTTTCGGCATTTGCCCTGTCTTCAAGGGCGGCATATGATCGTCCGATCCAGTAGTAGCCTCCAGGGTAGAGCGGAGATGAGCGGAATTGACGACAGAAGGTTTGATACTCTTCTATGGCTTTTTCGTAGTTACCCGTGCGAAAATGAAGCAGTCCCACTCGGAACGCAGCATCATCTCCAAAGCGGCGATCGGGTGTGGTGTTGCGAATTTCTGCAAAGGCCTCTCGTGCCGCGTCAAAATCACCGCGATTCTCTTTTTGCCACGCCATGTACCAGATGATGCTATGGCTTCGTGCACTGGTGGGGTAATAGGAAACATGTTTGTTGTACCACTCATTGGCCGCATCTTGATTGCCCAAACTGCGATATGACCGGGCCATACGGTAGAGAATCTCTGAGTTATTCCCATGGTTTTCATAATATTCCCGGCCCCAGCGCAGGGTGTTACTCCAGTTTTCTAAGTGATAGTTTAGAAGAGTACGATGGTGCAAGTACTCCTTGTCTGTGACGCGGCGAGAAAAGTCATCACGACGCAGGGCGTAGTGAAGCCAGCGGCTTGCGGAGCGATGAAGCCCCTGTTCCATGAGGTCTTTTGAGATATGAAATGCCGTGTCAGGGGTAATTTCCCCCTGTACCCTGGTTGTGTCTAGGGCTTGGAGATATGACCGTAAGGAAGATTCAGCCACCGCTTTTGTACGGTTGGAGTGGTAGTTTTCCCCGGTAATACCAGTCTCTCTGATTACGACAGGCCAATTGGTTTTTTCAGGGATTGGTACATCTTCGCCATGAACAAGGCGACGCCAATGCAGTATCCAATTAATGCGCCCAATATGATGTTCATGGGCTTGGGCAAGAGAGTCTATTTTGCTGAAGAGAAAAAAGCGATAGGACTCTATGTCAGTATAATGTGCTGCTTCGCGATAGTAAAGAATTGCCCGTTTCCACTCCTCTTGATCGACATAGATATCCCCCATGCGACGAAATGCAAAGGGTTTGTAGGGGCTGTCTGTGAGTATAACCTTATCAAGGTACTGCATGGCCTTTGCAATATCCCCTTCTCTTCGGCGAAGCTCTCCCATCTTAAGATAAAAATACGTGGAGTCTTCATATTCAATGGAGCGGAATAAGGAGTCTGCACGGGAGAATTCTCCTGTCACAAGATAGGTATTTCCACGGCATTCTGGTATCTCATCAAAGGAGATCAGGTGTGCCGTGACCGTGCAGGCAAAGAGTATATTACAGAGAAGGGTTATCTTCATGTTGTACTCCTCATGAGTAGATGTTCTTTGTAATATAACTACGACTATGTTCATTTTGCAAAAAGGAAAAAATCAGATGAATTTTTTTACACAGTATGCAAAAGCAGCACGATGGAAGAAGAAGATAGATCGCTCACTCTGTCGTTTTGTTGGTGCTGATGTGCGTGCCTCGCACAGAAAAAACGATGGCTCACTTCTTTTTGCATATGTTGAATCACATGTGCTCTCGCCACAGGGACAAACTCTTCCGGGCATTCTTTTTCTACGGGGCGATGCGGTGGTTATTGTACCACATATTATTTGTAAAGAAGAGGGAAGGTCTTTCTTTCTCATGGTGAACCAGCGTCGTATTGCTGATGGGGAAGTTCATTGTGAATTTCCTGCAGGAATGCTTGATGATGAGGTGGACAATCCCCGTGGTGTTGCCTGTCGTGAGTTGGAGGAGGAGACAGGGATGTGCATCGGTGCAACAGATCTCTTTTTATTGCACCATAAGCCTCTTTTTACCAGTCCGGGAGGAAGTGATGAGGCCGTATGGTTTTTGGTGTCACCCAAGAACTTTCCCGTCGTGAGTGCCGTGCTTTAGACAAGCGGAACATGGGAAATACTATGGAAGGAGAGGTTATTCACACAGAGCTTGTTTCACCCCAAGCGGTTATTTCCCGTGCTGTGTCATTGCAGGTGCTCTGTGGCTACCAGTTGTTTAGATCTTTCTTTGAGAACGTTGCAGGAGAATCTCTCCAAGATAGAGTGCTCCTCCCCCAAGAGCAACAAAGAGGGTCGCACTATAAAACAAGGCCGCAAAAGCCATAACTTGCGACACCGTGAGGTGCGGAAAAAACAGCAGGAACGTATACTCTCGTACACCGGCACCGTTTATGGTGAAGGGAATAAAGGTAAGCACTGTAATTATGGGGAGCACCATGAGCAAGTCGAGAAAGCCCATGGGGGCACCAATGAGAGCAAAGATGTAAAAGCTAATGCCAACCAGGAGAAGAAAAATACTGCACCCTAAAACAATGGTTAATGTAAGAATACCAGGGCAGCAAAGGTAGTGGCGAAGGCTTTTTTGCATGGTGGCGATAATCTTTTGCGGGCGAACCCACGTGGCGGGAAGGAGCTTCTTATGCAAAGGAAAAAATAGAAAGAGGATAGATACTCCCAGCAGTGGATAGATGAGCACAAATATGCGTTGTGCCATGGGGGGGAGGTCTCGGTGAAGATCGGGAGAAAGTATCAATGAGAGTGCTCCCAGGGCTGCAAGAATTACAAATCCCATGGCTCGGGCAAATAGTACCGACGTTGCTGCGTCAATTTTGGCTGTTTCATTTTGGGCAAGACGTGCTCCCTTAATAATATCCCCGCTTGCTGCAGAAGGAAGTATGGATTGAAAGAAAAATGCCGAGAAGTGAATACAGAAAAGACGGGCAAAGGACACCTGTCGTAAGGCCGTTTTTCGTAATATGCCATACCACTTGACTACATGGAGAAACTGCATGAGAAACACAAGCATGATGAGTGACAGGAGTTGGAGAAAAGAGATTCCTCGAAGTGGTGAAATAATATCTTCTGAACTTGTTTGTCCGAGAAGTATTGCAAGGAGAGTTATGGTGATAAGGAGTTTTACGAGGGTTGGTGTTTTACCCGTCATGGCGGAATTTCCTGGTAAAATGATGTCTGAGAGCTGGGGAGAGTGTACTGATGCTCTGATATGGTTGTAGTGGTGTATTCTGTATCGCGTGGAGATGGTTTTCGAGTATTCTATAGGTTTTCACGAAGGTTCCTCAAGGTTTCTCGATGTTTTTGCACCCATTCAATGCGCGCTTCATACTCAGAGGGAGAGTGTGAGAGTGCTTGACGAATTGTTTCTGCCGCTTGTGTTGTGTTTTCCTGTGCCATATAACTGCGGGAGATAATAACAGCAGCAGAGAGTATATCAGCTAAGTTTCGGGGTTCACGATGGGTCGCCTTCGTAATAAGTCTATAGCCCTTTTCAAGGGCTACCGTATAATTTCCCATATGATACGCAGCATTTGCCGCTGCACGAAGCATGAGTGTGTTGTGGGGGTATGTTTCCAGGGCCCGTTGTATCAGGGTGTATGCAGTGGTATACTCCTGTCGATCGTAATAAATCCAAAAGAGATTTTGCAAGGTAAACAAATGATGGATTGACGATGATCGTCCCAAGGAGTGTAACGTCTCAAGGGGGACCTTGGGATTTCCCGTGAAGGGTACCCATCGAAGAGAAGTGGCGCTGTAATATTCATAGAGTGCACGCGCTTCAACAAGGGGGTGTGGGGTAAATCCTTCTTTTTCCAGTTCACGCATGAGGTTGATTCCCCTGCGGCTTGCCTGTAATCCCCGTAGGGAACGCCCCTGTTTGAGATAGTGAAGTCCCTGCATGGAGAGAATGGAAGCTTTATAGAAGCGTTCGTCCTGGGTTGGGTCGGGAATATGCGCAAGGTGTGTGCGGGCTTTTTTGCAGAGCCCATGGAAAAAGGTTGACTCCGGGATGAACGATTCATAATCAATAATGCGTGCATTTTCAATGCTTACCAAATAGTACAGAGAATCGCTCGTACCCAAGGATTTTTCTGCAACCATATTTCGTGCACGTTCGTACTCTTGCTGCAGTAGATAATCGTATAAGAGGGAGTCCTGCGTGGACTCCATGGGGCCGGCCCAAAGGGGATTGAAGAGTATCCCCAGAAGTATGACGGAGACAATTACCATTCGTATTTGCTGACAATGGGAAATCGTCGTCCCATGCCAAAGGCTTTTGGGGTTACCTTTAATACTGGCGGAGCTTGGCGACGTTTATATTCATTTATTTGTAACGAACGAATTATCCAGTGCACAATTTGAGGGTCTATGCCTTTACTGATAAGATCTTCGCTTGACTGATCTTCTTCCAGCAAGGCAAAGAGCACTTCGTCAAGAAGATCGTAGGGAGGAAGGGTGTCCTGATCAAGTTGTTCTTCTCGTAATTCTGCTGAAGGGGGCTTGCTAAGGGTGTTTTCCGGGATACATTCTCCCATGGTGTTAAGGTGGTGTGCAAGGGCAAAGACTTCTGTTTTGTACAAGTCTGCCAATATGGAAAGAGCACCGTTCATATCGCCATAGAGCGTACAGTATCCCACGGCCATTTCGCTTTTGTTTCCCGTATTCAGTACAAGGGCCCCAAACTTATTTGCAAAGGCCATAAGAAGGGCCCCTCGAATCCGTGATTGTACATTTTCTTCTGCTGTATTTGGTGGAAATTCGGAGAAGTGAGGAGCGAGTTCCTCTTCAAAGGCGGTATGAATCTGGCCAATACTGATTTCTTCCATGGAGATACCGAGATTAGAGGCAAGGCTGCGTGAGTCATCTATCGATCCGGGGGATGAGTATTTTGAGGGCATGGTAATGCCCCGCACATTTTCTTTTCCTAAGGCTTGCACAGCAAGGGCTGCTGTGACTGCAGAGTCAATTCCTCCAGATAGGCCAATGAAGGCATGCGTAAAGCCGCTTTTAGAGAAGTAGTCTTGAATACCCAGTACAAGAGCTTGGCGAAGCTCTTCGTAATCATCTGTACGACTTGTGTGGATTGGTACCGTGTCTGTATCATTCATATCAACTATTTCAAGGGCTTCTTCAAAAAAGGGAAGACGGCTCATGCAGACACCATGGGCGTTAACTGCAGTGGAACCGCCATCAAAGATCAGTTCATCATTTGCGCCTACTGTATTTACCAAGATAAAGGGGATCTTTTCAGAACGGGCGTGATCTTGTATTACGCGAAGACGCTGCTGCGATTTGTTACGGTAATAGGGAGATGCTGAGATATTGATGATGAGCTCTGCGCCACATTTTTTAAGCTCGTGTACGGGGTTTTGCTCATAGGTAAAGGAGTGGGTGTTTCGTGCCCACATATCTTCACAAATGGTGATACCGATGCGTGTATCCTTAAAAACAAAGGTGCCGTGTTCCGAGGCGGGTTCAAAGTATCGATGCTCATCAAAAACATCATAGCTGGGGAGGAGGCTCTTGTGCTGAGCAAAGAGTATCTTGCCGTTCATGATACACACTGCTGAATTATAGAGTGCTCGTCCGTATGGACCGGTATTGGGGAGTATCGCTCCGGTGATAAGTGCTTTTTCCGGAATGCTTTTTGAGAGCATACACAGCCGATCCAGGGCGTATCCTGCTTGCTGAATAAACCACGTATGATCAAGGAGATCCCGTGGAGGATAGCCGGTGATAAAGAGTTCGGGAAACACAAAGAGATCGGCCCTGCGATAATTTATATTTTCGATGATTGCTTCGGCTTTTTTAAGGTTTCCCTCAATATCTCCGACAATGGGATTGAGTTGACACAAGGCAATTTTCATATGTATATACATCCCTGTTGGTTTTTACTGTAAAATAATATACAGGACGGGTTTCTTAAAGGGGAAAGTATGTGGAGTAGAAATCTTTTCATTCTTTTCGTCGTTCCTCTGTTTTTTCTTGGGTGCGGCATATTAGAGCCTTCTTCTGGCCATGATGATGAGAAAGAGCAGGAATACTCCTTCTTTGCAACGACCCCCTTTTTTGCACCAGCTCAGAAAGAAACGTCTCTTCTTACTCTCTACACATCGTCCGGAACATCTCTTCGTCTGTCATCAGGAGACCTTCTTCGTATCCGTTTCTTTGATCACTCCTATGTATCCCGAGAAGATACAATCTCCATAAAGAGAGGGCAGAATCTTGATGCATTATTTACCCAGATTATCCAGGCAGTAGCCTCTCATGGCTATGAGCTTGCTCTTTCTTTGGAAGAAGGGGAGGTACAGGCAAAATTTTCTCCGGGAGATACCATCTATAATCTCACTGTGGAGAATCTGAGTGATCATGTTTCTAAAAAGGAACTGCGCCGTACCCTTTATTGGAGCGGTACTCTTTGGGGAACCCGCGTAAGTGCCGGGAGATTGCTGAGTCCCGCTGCAAAGAGTGATCTCCTTACAGAATTACGCGATCCTTACGGACGGCGTGTGGGGATCGAAGCCTTTGATACGATTTTTGTTATGGGAAGTATTTCAAATAAGGAGATTCCTCCCGGTGAATATCTTCTTCGTATAGACCCCCACGGCGGTGGAGAGACCGTAGAGGATCTCCATTTGCTGATTCGCACAGCCGCCTCTGCTGCAGGAAGCCGGGGATACTCCTTTGGCGTGGTATCCAGGAGCCCCCATGAGAGAACGGGAGCTTTTTATTTCCAGGCGCCCCATACAGATAGGTCAAAGGATTCCCTCGTGGTTTTTGCCAAGAAAGCACGTGGCGGCGGAGCTCTCTCCCCCGCCATATTTAATGATATGATGGTCTACGAGTACATCCCATGTGCCATCCCTGAGCTTAGGGATGGTATTTCTTCAGGGACGGTGCTTGACTGTTTATGAGCTCAAGGAGTGATTCCCGGAGTATCTCACCATCCTCTGTTTCAAGAACGCTACAGAGGGGTTGATACAGCGGGCTATTGAAAAATGTACCCAAGGGTATTGGGTTTTTACGACTAAAACAGGCTTGTATCAAAGGAGTTAACTGAAACTGTAGCTCAAAGGCCTTTTCATGATTTCCCTGACGAGCTTCAGTAATAATTGTGTTCATCATGGTTAGGGCTTCGGGGATATTTGCCGTGGCTGATATAATCCCGGTTCCTCCGTCTCTTATGAGCTGTGCAAGGGAGTCGTCTTCTCCCGAAACAACCGAAAAGGGCATGTCCTCAGTTGCCTTGATAATATTTAAGGTGTCCTCGCGATGATCTCCCCCAATGGTAAAGTCAACGGCTTGTTTCAACCCGATAAATTGCGGGTTTTGCGCCAGATCTATTACCGTATCCGCTGTGATGTAACTATTTGTCCGTCCCGGAACATTGTACAGGACAATTTCTGCGCCTGTTTCCTCCGCAAGGGTTTCAAAATGTTTCTTTACACCGTACCGAGGAGGATTATTATAATATCCGGTTACGCAGAGAACGGGGATACGTTTGATATCCATTATTTTATTAATAATACTCACTGATTCTCGGGTGCAGTTTGAACCGGCTCCTGCAATTACTTCACATCGATCACCGATATAATCAACCACAAATCGGATAAAATCGAGGTGCTGTTTATGGCTTAAGGTTGCACTTTGTCCCGTTGTACCCACCGGAACAATGCCACTGACTCCACTGGAGATAAGATCATCAATAATCAGTTTTGTTTTCTCATAATCTATGGAGTTGTACAGTCGTTTTTCACAATCATTTTTCAGGGGGGTGAAAAGTGCCGTATATACACCGGACAATCTTTTCGTAGCCATGCAGCCTCCTCTAAAGACAATGGGACAGGTATTAATTAGGGGTAATATAGTAAAAATTCTACCCCTGGGGGCAGAATTTTTACGTGAGGGCTCTGAGAACGGTTACAGGCGGTACATCCACTGATGAGGATCTTCCCGATCACCATACTGGATACCTTGTAGTTCTTCGTAGAGTTTTGTTAAGGTTTCTCCTGCCGTATCCGGTGTACCATAGGTGTAGGTGGTATCGCCATATACTATGGAGTACACTGGGGTTATGACTGCAGCGGTCCCACACGCACCAACTTCACGAAATCTGGTGAGTTCGTCCAAATGAACCGGACGTTTCTCTACACGCATTCCCATATCCTGTGCAAGGGTTTGCAGGGATACATTGGTGATGCTTGGTAATATCGAGGGAGATTTGGGGGTTACGTACGTGGCGTCATCGGTAATGCCGATAAAATTTGAGGTTCCAAATTCATCGATGTATTGATGGCTGGCAGAATCAAGATAGAGTGATATGGGATAGCCCCGCTTTTTTCCATAGAGGTCACCCATCATTCCTGCGGCGTAGTTGCCGCCGGCTTTAACATTGCCTACGCCGTGTGGAGCTGCTCGATCAAATTCGTCTTGGATACATGCCTGTACGGGGTAAAATCCGTCCTTATAATATGGGCCAACGGGCATACCGAGCATGTACAGATCATACTCATCGGCGGGTTGCACACCGATCCGCGGAGTTGTTCCTATGAGGAGAGGACGCACGTAGAAGCTTGCTCCTGTTCCGTAGGGAGGTATGTACGTACTATTATCCCGCGCCAGCAGGGTGAGGGCCTCAAGAAAAAGATCCTGAGGGACTTCTTCCATTAAGAGCCGTCGCGCAGAGGAGTTGAGTCGTTGTGCATTTTGATCAGGGCGAAAGGCGCTTACTGATCCATCTTTTTGGGTGAAAACTTTTAATCCTTCAAAGGCTTCCTGGCCGTAGTGCAGGGCAGTTGCGGCAACATGAAGGGAGATCATGGGATTGGTAACCCGCTCAGGAGCTTTCCACTCACCCTGTCGAAAGGAGAGTCGGTAGAATGAATCTGTTTCACTATAGGAAAATCCGAGTTCACTCCAGGGGATATTTTTTTGTCTGTCATGGATACTTCCTTATGATCGAATAATATTTCGGTCTTTGAGTAGTTTGTACTTAATACTGTCAACCAAGGCAATCCAAGATGCTTCTATAATATTGCCTGAAACACCAATTGTTCCCCAACGATCATTCCCGTCGGTAGACTCAATGAGCACCCGGACCTTTGCTGCTGTTCCGGCACTGCCGGCAAGGACACGAACCTTGTAATCTTCAAGATGCATATGCGTTAATTCGGGGTATATCTCTGTTATTGCTTTTCGCAGGGCGTGGTTTAAGGCGTCAACCGGGCCATTTCCCTCTGCAGCGGTGTGCACCGTTTTCTCACAGCCTTTAATGTTTTCAACAATTTTTATTGTTGCTTCAGATAAGGGGTGACCGTCACAGCGAACATCCTCAATGACACGAAACCCCTTAACAATAAAGGGGTCTTGAAAATCGCCCAGCTCTTTATGAACTAAGAGTTGGAATGTTCCATCAGCAGCTTCAAAGTGATATCCCTGTTGTTCCATCTCTTTAATGGTGTTCAAGAGCCGTTTTACTAAGGGGTCTTTTTTATCGATATCGGGACGAATACCCGTAAGTTTCTCGATAATTGTGCCGCTACCGGCCTGGTCTGATATCACAAAGTGGCGTTTGTTTCCCACGAGCTCTGGAGACATGTGCTCAAAGGCCTTCCGATTTTTTCGCACCCCATCAACATGGGCCCCGGCTTTATGGGAGAATGCCGCTTCACCTACAAAGGGTGCACGAAAGTTGTATCCCGCATTTGCGATTTCTCCTACATAGATAGAGGTTTCACGCAGGCTTCTCATCTGTTCATCGGAAATAAGGTCATACCCTTTTTTAATTTGTAGTGCTGGAATTATTGTGCAGAGATTGGCATTTCCGCACCGTTCTCCCAGCCCGTTAATTGTTCCCTGAATATGGGTTGCTCCAAGCTCTGCGCCGATAATTGAGTTGGCCTCAGCACAACCTGTATCGTTGTGAACATGTACCCCAAGGGGGGCAGAAACTTCCTGCTGTACAGCTTGCACAATTCTGGTAAAATCACCCGGAAGGGTTCCACCGTTTGTGTCACAAAGTACCAGGCAGTGCGCGCCTGCTTCCTGAGCAGCCTGTAAAGATTTGATGGCGTAGTCGGGGTTGTTTAGATACCCGTCAAAAAAATGTTCAGCATCAAAAATGACTTCATCTTTATATCGTTTTAAGTGGGACACCGATTCATAAATCATGGTGAGATTTTCTTCTTCTGTACACCTGATAACATCATGGACATGGAGATCCCATGATTTCCCGTAGATTGTTGCTACGGGGGCATCTGCTTGAATAATATCCGCGAGAAAGGGGTCCTTATCAACTGCGGTATGAGGTCGCTTGGTGCTGCCGAAAGCGGCTATCTTAGCAGATAGATTGAGTTTCTTTACTTCACGGTAAAACTTCGTATCAATCTCATTCGTGGGGTTGGGCCATCCGCCTTCAATATAGTGAAGTCCCAAGGCATCCAGTTTTTCAGAAATTTCAAGTTTGTCTTGCAACGAGAGGCCCAAGCCGATGGCTTGGTTTCCATCTCGGAGGGTCGTATCATATATGATTATATCGCTCTGTGTATTTGCCATAGGTACCATCATCTGTAAAGGTAATATCTCCTCAAGTAATATACATATTTGTACAGGAAATAGAAGCAGAGTTTTTCCAGTTGTTTTGAGATAGACCTTACTGAGAGAGGGTCTTGAGGAGTTCTTGTATCCGCTTCTGTTCGTGGGAGACCCCCATGCGCCCGTATGCGGCATAAATATTTTCTAACCCTTGAATTGACTGTGGGGCTCCGGCTACATAGGCTTTTTGGAAAAATGTTTCAGCTTCGTTGTACAGGCCTTCTTCAAAGGCGATATTACCGGCTAGGAGGGCGAGTTGCGGAAAGTCGGGCGTGCTTTCTAAAAATTCGTGCGCCTTCATGACGGCTACATAAGGACGGTTTGAAATGCCGAGAATTTCAATATATCGATACAGATTCCATTGCTTTGCCACTCCCGATTCGATAAGATAGTCGATATAGAGAAGGGCCTGGTCGTACTGTTCCGTATCGAAGGCGTGGTCTGACAGAAGGGTGTATTTATCGTAGAAATCCCGTTCCCGATCTTCAGGATAGTTTTGTAACCAAAAGCGAGACTGCTCACGGTCTTTGAGCTCTTCGTACATTGTGTAGAGTAGATAATATATATCAGCATGTGCTTCGCCCATTTCGGCAAGTTGCACAAAGAGAGGAATCGCTTTTTCGTAATGGCTTAGTTTGTAATAGGCACTTCCCAGAAGAGCCATCATTTCTGTATTTGGTTCTGTTTCAAGGCGCATTGCTCGTTCAAGAAGGGCAATTGTTTCCGCATATGCTTCCTGTGAAAAAAGCAGCACTGCCAAATTATGATAGGGCCGAAGAAACCCCGGTGCTTCAAGGATGGAAAAGCGGTATGCTGCGATTGCCTGAGGTATATCTCCACGGCTGTAGTATGCATTTCCCATATTAAAATAGGCAAGGGCAGGGCGAAGGCCCGTACGTACGGCTTCCTTATACAGGGTAATTGCCTCTGTATAGGCCCCGGCTTGATATTTCTCTGCAGCTTGGTCAAGAAGAGATTTTGCCGTAAGCGGGGCTGTACAAAAGAGGATCAGCAGTAACAGTTTCATATCACTCCAAGCTAAAATTGATACTTTGCCGTACTCGTACCGCCACGGGCATCCCCTCAAACACACCGGGACGGAACCGCCACCGCTGGAGAGTTTCACGTACGGGAGACTCAAACAGGGGATGGGGAAGTTCTTCAAATTGGATGTTGCTCACTGCGCCGCTGATATCTACTACAAAGGTCACTACCACTGTTCCTTCTATGCCTTGCCTGCGGGCCGCGCGGGGATAGGCAACGGGTTCTCGGCGAATTGGAGCAGGAGGCGTGTCTGCATCTCCCTCTTCCATCACACTGGTACGTACCCCTTGACCACCTCCAATAATACTCCCCCCATCGCCAACGCCCAGATCGGGGGAGAAATCCATATCAAGATCCCGGGCCGGGCGACTCATGGAGGTTGCTAAGGGGTTCATATCAGGGCTTTCCTCTTGTGGTTGCGGCGGTGTTTCTTCCTGCGGTTCTTCAAAGACTATTGTCTGTTCAACCTGTATTGAGTCCTCTTCCTTGGGGGGACGATCTTGAGACATGTCTTGCGCAATGGGAATAATCATGAAAAGAAGAAATGTAACGAGCAGGGCCAAGGCAGATTTTGCTATGAGCTGTGCTATCTTCATAAGGTATTGAGTATATCTCATGGTTAATTTCTATCAGCCGCAAGGGAAACCCGGTCAAACCCTGCAGTGTTCACAATGTCCATAATTTCAACGGAACGCCCCAAGGGAGAACCGCGATCACCAACAATAATAACGGTGGCTGAGGGGATGCGCGCCCGTTCGCTTCGGAGGAGCCGCTCCAGTTCTTGTGTGTCTACTTGCCTGCCGTGAATATGAATGCTACCCTCACGGGAAACACCGACAAGGATTGTTTCGTTACCTTGCGCCACGGAGCTTGCCGCTTGGGGCTTGTCAACATCTATACCTGTCTCACGGGTAAAATTGGTTGTTATAACAAAGAAGATAAGAAGAATAAACACCATATCGAGAAGTGGGCCCATATCGACATGAGCAGCCTTGGACTCTTTTTGGATAAAGCCGTAATCATCAAACATGTTCTTCTCCCATGGTTATAATTGCTTCTCCTGCATGAATGAGCGTATGGACAATACGCTCTTTTCGTCCTTTGAGATAGTTGTGTATTAACATGCCGGGAAAGGCTATTAAAAGACCTGTTTGTGTCGTAAGTAAGGCAATAGATATACCCCCTGAAAGGATGTGGGGGTTGCCGATACCATGTTCTGTTATAAGTGAGAATGTTTGCACCATTCCCACAACGGTTCCTAATAAGCCTAGTAAGGGGGCTACGGTTACCCATGCAGCGATAATATCAAGGTTTTTTTCAAGCAGGGGGACCTCCCGTAATAATACTTCACGATACCGATTAATAAAAAATTGACGGGATGATCGAGCATCTCTTTCATAGGAGTCCATATCCATAAAGGAGAGGGTAAACCATGGTGGTAGTTGTGTATCGCTTCCATGCTCTTTTCTTTGGAGGTATTCCTTAATTTTTTCAGGTGTGGGGAGGTTTTTTTCAACATGCATGTAGTAGAATAGGGTATCAAAGGAAAGAAAAAAGATTACCAGTGATACAAAAAAGATGAGGAGGCTCACCACTCCAGCAGTATGGACGTAATAGTCGTAAAACAATTCAATGAAACGCATTAGTACACCTATTCTGCTGGCCATAGACGGTTTAATATTCGCATTGCATACATCTCAATATCAGATTGTATTCGGTTTCGTCTATTGCGGAGAAAATTATGTAGCAAGAGTACAGGAATTGCAATAATTAAGCCTGTCTCGGTGGTTACCAGCGCCTCTGATATACCTCCGGCAAGCAGTTGTGGGTCCCCGGTACCGAAGCGGGTAATATCAGTAAACATACGAATCATCCCTGTCACGGTTCCTAAGAGCCCCATAAGTGGGGCCGATGCAGCAATAACGGCAAGGGTGTCGAGATGTTTTTCCAAGATGGGTATTTCGGTAAGGAGAATTTCCTTCACGGCCTTTTCTGCAGAAGCTCGATTCCGCTCAGAATGTTCAATAGAGTTTTGTAAGATTCGTGCTAACACCCCAGAATTTTTTTCAGCCAAGGTTTTCGCTCCCTCTATATCGCCCTTCTCCAAAAACTGCACAGCCTTGTTAATAAAGGTATAACTGCGTTTATGACGCACGTGATATACAATCAAACGATTGACAACCAACACAAGGGCCCACAGCATCATCACCCCAAGCGGGGCCATCATAAATCCGCCCTTCTCAATAAAATCTTGTAGATACTCCCATGTTGTCATCTCCTCACGCCCAAGCATATCTCGGGTTTGGGTGGTTTGGACGGGGTCAAGGGGGAGGGAAAGGAGTTGCCCCTCCTCTGGAGATACGTGACTGGAGAAAATCTGATCAATCATTTGACCATGGCTTTGATCGGCAACCCGCTGCCATTCAAAAGGGTTGGCACGATCTTCTCCAAGGAAATTGAGGTAGTATTGACTTGTGTCTACAATCCCGTATGCCACGGCATGGCCAATACGAAGAACCCGCATGTCTTGAATTTCCTCTTCAGGAAGCACAACCCTTGTTCGAAACCACTGGCTGAAGCGGCTCTCCATGAAGCGAGATACTTTTAAATCAAGAAGGGTGGTATAATAGGTTCCGGGATTTTGTTGAGGAGAGAGTTCGTCCTGAAGCGCCCGGTGAGCAACAAAGAGAGAGTCCTTGTGCAAGGGAAAATCCTGAGAGATGTAGTCGCTATATTGACGATCCTTTTCCTCCACTGCTCGTACAATCTCTTTCCATGTATGCTGAAGCCGTTGTATCTCTTCTTCTTGGCTAGAAATTTCACTACGAATTACTTTTTGATTTTCCCGTTTTGATGTAAGTGAGCGGAGCAGCTCCTCACTCTCTGTCTGTAGCTCTTCCAAGTGATCTCTATTTCGTTTTCGCAGACGAGTGTGTTCCTCCTTTTGATTCCACCGTGTTCGCGTGAGGTGTTCAAAGGTGCTTTGTCGATCATGGTAGCGTTCGCGGAGATACTCAAGCTCTGAATAGAGATCTTCTAAGGGGGTATCTTCACTAAATATCGGTATAAGAAGAAAAAGGAGCAGTAACAGGGATCTTTTACTCATGGGAAACTCCTTCTTCAAGGGTCGATATATAGGGGATGGGAAGAGGAATTATGTCGGGTATATCTCGATCTTCACGCATTTGGATAGCACGAAGAATCGTCTCAGCATAGCCTGCATCCTCAAAAGATACCCAAGACATTTTCCGTGGACTCCAGTAGGCCCCGCGTTTTCCTGCTGCGTCTACACAGGCAAGAAAGGCGTATCCTACACGAAGGTAGTGGGCAGAGCCGTCTATTCCTTCATATGCCGAAGGGGCACTCCAGCTATCAATACTGAACCGGCCTGTGGAAAATCGGTTTAAGATAAGCCAAAGACGATCAACTGCTTCACCGGGCGCAGCAGAACCATCGTCAACATCTTGTTTGAGCATGGTAAGGTCACGCATGGGAGATTCTGCAATACTTGGTGGCAGCAGAGAAAGGCTGTCGTGATACCGTTCCATACTCGCCATGAGGTGGCTTGAAAACTGTTGTTCCCGATATCGATACGACCGAATGCGTCGAGCAAGACTTCCCGTGTGGGCGGTGAGAGAGTCTTTCCGTACCTTCTCTTTCTGAATCTCCTCTGTTAGAGAGTCAATACGGGTGCTACGAAGGTTTCTCACAGAGTCTATGCGTGCTGTATAGGAGATAAAAGAGGCGGAATCATCTTTAATACGAGATTCCGTATCGGCAATCTCCATATCAATATTATCAATACGGGATCGGTACTGTTCAATTTCGCGCATGATCTCACGTCGCTGCATCTCTTCAGAATTGGCAGCTATACCGATGGGCACAAGCAGAAATACGGTACAACACCACTGGATTAGTTTCATACTACCTCGCATATAAGATTCCCCGTTAATATACGCAATTGTTACATCTCTGTAGAGTGCTTTTCCGCCACACCTGCCTTGGAAAGAGGCTTTTGAAAAATGAACAGAAAGTGATCAAAATATATATGGTCTAAAAAAATGTTCATTATCAAAGGATGTGCAGAAAAAAAACAATCCCTTACAAAGGGTATTGCGGATGTAATATATAACTTGGTGTTAGTCGCGTCTAAAGAATATGAAAAAAAAGAGGAGTTACCTCCTCTTTTCTCTATGTGCTCTTGTCGTTTTTAGGATACGCCTCGCGCACCTCGTTCTACTTTCTCTTGATCCTGTGATAGTTTTTTCTCATCAGATGCGTTAAGAATCATAATAATAGCTGCAATCGCTACAGCTCCCGCTGTTAGTAAGCCTACTACTTTCTTCATGGAAAACTCCTTTGTTTTGGTATAGGGCAAATACCTGTAACTCTTCGACAGAGCATTTCTGACTCTATAAATACAATCTCCTCTGAGGGAAGTCAACTCTTTTTACAAGATATCCATGGGCACAGGTGTGCTCCTTCCACGAGTGTATCAGATAAAAGGATCTGGCGTAATATATTTTGCTTGTACGAAGGAGCGTTATATGTTAGAAGATATCCAAAATCTTCCCTTGTGGAAGAGTCTTAATACTGAGGTACGGCAGTTTTGCTTGTTTGTTACCGACACCTATGAATTTACTTTTCAGCAGAAGCGGCAGCTTTTGATATGGAGCGTTGATTTACAAATGTGGGGGTGTACTATAACACCCCTCAAGAATATGCTAGAGTGGAATGATAAGGCGACACGTAAGCAGAATGCCAGAGCTGCAGTTTCGTGCATACACACCTTTTGGAAGTCGAAAAAAAACGAGGGCCCTTTTTATTCAGGTGAAGGATTTGCGCCCAGTGATATTTCTCCACGGGTGCGTCGTGAAGATCGTCGTAGGAAAATTTTAGGAGAGTGCCCGGTGGCGTCGGAAAAGACGAGGTGCTGTAATTTAAAAACCCTTGATGCTGTACAGGGGTGTGGGTATGGGTGCTCCTACTGCTCTATTCAGTCTTTTTATTCAGGAGGCGAGGTGGTTTTTGATTCGCGTCTTTCTGAGCGCCTTAAGGAGCTTTCTCTGGAAAAAGATCGAATCTACCATATTGGTACGGGGCAGTCTTCCGATTCACTCATGTGGGGCAATACGAATAATCATCTTGCAGATCTGATGCATTTTGCAGATACGCACGAGCAGGTCATTCTTGAGCTTAAAACAAAATCCAATCGTGTTGATTGGTTGTTGGAGCATGAAATACCACGAAATGTAATCTGTACCTGGTCACTAAATCCACAGGATGTTATTTCCGCAGAAGAACATCATACTGCATCTTTACAGGATCGCTTGGATGCTGCTGAGAAAGTGGCACGGGCCGGGATACGTGTGGGCTTTCATTTTCACCCCATGATGAGATATCACGGGTGGAAAGAAGGATATGGTACGATTTGTAGGATTCTCCAAGAACGATTTTCTCCCACGGAAGTTGTGTCAATTTCCTTTGGAGCCTTAACATTTATCAAGCCGGTTCTGAAAAAACTTCGTCAACGCGCTCTGCCCAGTCGAGTCTTGCAAATGCCCTTCGAAGAGATCGCTGGGCGATTTTCATATCCCCGAGAGATTAAAAAAGAGCTGTTTTCATACGCATATAATTGTTTCTCCCCTGGGTGGAAAGAGAGTGTATTCTTTTATTTATGTATGGAGGATGCAACACTTTGGAAAGAGGTTTTTGGTTTTGAGTATTCCAGTAATGAAGCTTTGGAAGCATCTATGAATCAATGGTATATGCGTAAAATTTCAGAAAAATAATTATTATAAGAGTGTCGTGATTTGAACCTATCATAAAAAAAGGCCCATCCAGTTGGATGGGCCTTTGGTAAGTTCTTTGCATATCGTATTATTTTGAGTAAAACTCAACAACAAGCTGGATATCTCCGGGAAGAACCACGTCTTCTCTTTGTGGCTTACGGAGTATTTTTCCAGTACCGTCAACCTTAGAGAATTCAAGCCATTCAGGAATTGTTTTTCCTGCATTTTCAGCAATGTAATCCTGTACTAACTTTTTACTTTTGTTACGATCGCGCACAGTAATAACATCATTTTCACATACAGTGTATGAGGGGATGTCCATTTTTTTACCATTTACACGGATGTGGTTATGATTTACCAGTTGACGCGCCTGAGAGCGGGTAGAGGCCATGCCAAGACGATATACCACATTATCAAGGCGTGACTCTAAGAGCGTAATCATGTTGCCATCGGTAACACCCTTGAGTTGTTTTGCCTTTTTAAAGGTATTACGGAACTGGCGCTCACTTAAGCCGTAACTATACCGAATCTTCTGTTTTTCTCCGAGTTGTTTCCCATACTCACTTACATTGGGACGACGTTTTTTCTTTGGCCCTGGAGGTGCCGGTTTTTTGTCGAGAATGCGCGAGTATTTTTCATTCTCAAAAATATTGCTGCGAAATCGACGAACGATTTTTGCTTTTGGTTTTAGGTTTCTTGACATCTTTTCTCCTCTATGTCTTCATTATTCTGCTGTTAAATTACTGTAGCCGCGGTAATTTGAGCCAGCAGGACTAACGAAATCGGTTATAATATAAAATACGCGAGCCTGTAAGGTGTAGAATATTAATTTTTTGTCACTGGATAGAGACCGTCGAAACAGGCTTTGCAGTAGTTACAGCGCTGATCTTCAGGAAGTGCCGCAAGCATCCCTTCTATAGAAAGATAGGCAAGAGAATCAACATCAAAATAAGACTCGATCTCTTTCACATTTTTGTTGTTCGCCAAAAATTGGTCTTTACGGGGCATATCAATACCGTAAAAGCAGGGGTGTAGAACCGGTGGCGAAGCAATGCGTAAATGCACTTCACGTGGTTCAGCTGTTCTGAGGAGTTTAACAATCTTCCGCATGGTTGTACCCCGGACAATGGAGTCATCCACGACAATAATTTTTTTCCCTTTTATAAGAGATTTAACAGGATTGAATTTAACCCGAACACCAAAATTACGGCCGCTCTGCTTTGGCTGGATAAAGGTTCGCCCTACATAATGATTTCTGATAAGGCCATGTTGGAAGGGTATTTGCGCCTCTTCTGCATACCCGAGAGTTGCCACTGTTGCAGAGTCGGGAACACTCATTACAAAGTCAGCATCGGCAACAGGATTTTCCGTAGCAAGTTGTCGTCCCATTTCTCGGCGGACTGCATCTACGGATTGACCAAAAATGCGAGAATCAGGACGGGAAAAATAGATATGCTCAAAAATACAGTGAGCATATGTTTTTACGGGTTTAAACTTTGGTATTTCAAAGGATCGGACCCCATCACGGGTAATCTTGATCATCTCGCCAGGTTGTATTTCTCGAATCTCTTGGGCGCCGAGGAGATCAAAGGCGCATGTTTCAGAGGCAACCGTATAGGCACCGTCTATTTTCCCAAGACTGAGCGGCCGGATGCCGTAGTGGTCACGAGCTGCATACAGGGCGTCCTTGGTTAAAAAAAGCATGGAATAGGCGCCAAGTGCATTTGAAAGGGAGTCGAGGATCATGCTGTCGAGAGTTTTATGGCGCGAGTTTGCCATAAGGTGCATTACCACATCGGTGTCGTTTGTCGAGGTAAAAATTGACCCCGCATTTTCCATTTCAGTCCGTAATTCCTGGGCATTAATCAGATTTCCATTATGCGCACAGGCGATCTGCCCTGCCTTAAAGTCAATCAGCATGGGTTGTGCGTTTTCAAGGCCCGACCCTCCTGTCGTGGAGTAGCGATTATGGCCAATGGCTGCGGTTCCGGCAAGTGAGTCGATAATGGCAGTATCGTTAAATACGTCTTTTACCAGCCCAGAGTTTGCATAGCGTTTAAGTAGTTTTCCGTCAGATGAGCAAATTCCGGATGCTTCCTGTCCACGGTGCTGTAGGGCATATAATCCGTAATACGTAAAATTTGCCGCATCTTCATGATTGAATATGCCAAATACACCACACTCTTCTTTAATAGAACTTTCTACCATTATCAACTACCTCGATAAGTTTATTTCGACGAATGAAAAGTTTTTGCCGCGTGTACAAACCCTGAGAATAGAGGGTGTGGTGCCACAGGGCGGGATTTAAATTCCGGATGAAATTGGACACCCATGAAAAAGGGGTGGTTGGTGAGCTCTACAATTTCAACAAGGTTTTTCTCCTTGTAGTGACCAGAAAACACCATGCCTTTTTCTTCAAACATATAATAATAGCTATTGCTAAATTCGAAGCGGTGGCGGTGTCGTTCATGAACCGTATCTTCTCCGTACAGGGTATGAGCGAGGCTTCCCCGTGTCAATTGGCAGGGGTAGGAGCCAAGACGCATTGTTCCACCCATCTGCTCAATGGCATGCTGTTCTTCCATGAGGGCGATTACGGCATCTTTTGTTGACTCATTCAGTTCTGTACTATTGGCTTCAGCAAGGCCCATGACATTACGGGCAAACTCAACCACAGCCATCTGCATGCCAAGGCAGATGCCGAAAAAAGGAACTGACTGTTCACGGGCAAAGCGAATCGCCTCTATCTTTCCTTCATGACCGCGTTTGCCAAAACCGCCGGGGATAAGAATTCCGTCCATGGATGCAAGGAAGTGTTCTGCGCCGTCAGCTTCAATATCTTCAGCTTTTATGCTGTGAATATGGATGCGCGCACCATGTTGAGCACCACTATGGTCAAGGGCTTCATGGATAGATTTATACGCATCAATGAGTTCAGAATATTTACCTACAACAGCAATATTGATCTCACTGGTTGCATGAGATACATTTGCTGTATATTCACGCCATTTGTCGAGGCTTCGTTTTCCCGAGGCAAGACCAAAATAGTCGAGTATAATTGTGTCAATATTCTGTTCTGCGTAAGCAAGGGGCACCTGGTAGATCGTTTGATCTACATCAAAGGCCTCAATAACATTATCGCGGTCAACATTGCAAAAGAGAGAAAGCTTATCCATGACATCTGGCTGTAGATGCTTCTCTGTGCGACAGACCAGCATATCTGGAATTATCCCGATTTCACGAAGACGACCCACAGAATGCTGGGTTGGTTTTGTTTTTACTTCCCCTGCTTTACTGAGAAAAGGGATGAGAGTTACATGAATAAAGAAGACATTTTTTGCTCCCTTTTTCAAGCGAAACTGCCGGAGAGCCTCAAGAAAGGGGAGCCCCTCAATGTCGCCAACTGTACCACCAATCTCTGTAATAACAATGTCTACATCTGAGTTGTCAAAACTATGGATTGCACGACAAATCTCACCGGTAACATGGGGAACCACTTGTACTGTTCCACCCAAAAAGTCGCCACGACGCTCCTTGCGGAGAATGGAGTCGTAGATTTTTCCCGCCGTAAAATTGCAATATTTATTTGTAGAGACGCCGGTGAATCGTTCGTAATGGCCGAGATCCAGGTCTGTTTCTGTCCCATCGTCCGTTACGTAGACCTCTCCATGCTCATAGGGGTTCATTGTGCCGGGGTCAACGTTTAAATAGGGGTCAAATTTCTGCAGGATTACTTTCAGTCCACGGGATTTTAATAAGAGACCGATTGAGGCAGCTGTAATCCCTTTTCCAAGAGATGAAACAACACCACCGGTGATAAAAATATGTTTTGGCATTCTTGCTCCTTGTGTCCGCAAAGTTGTCTAAAAATAATATCTGCGTACGGTGAGTGCAGTGCCAATCTGATTTCTTTTCATATAAAAAAAGGGAAGCTCAAGGCTTCCCTTTTTTCTGCATGGTCTGTACTTCTTGTTATCGTTGAACCGTGAAGGCTCGTACGAAATTGGCAGACTCTCCACCCTTTGAAACTGCACGGAGAATATAGGTTCCGTTTGACAGATTATCTGTGGAGATGGAGGCTACGGAGCCACTATTTACAAGGTCCTGGGTCTGTATTAGCTGTCCATTGACAGAGTAAATCATGGCGGTTGCAGATTCAATGTTTTGCGGAATCGCAAGATTCACCGCATCTCTATCTACCCGGAGTGAGAAGTTTGTTTCTCCTCGCTGGGTATCAGAAACGACAAGGTCTGTGATATCCCGCGTACGACGGTGCGTGCCTTCTACGAAACGCACATTGTGAATCTCAATAGAGCCTTCATCAGCTTCTTGTCCCTGATAGACAAAGGCGATATTTTCAATTTCATTAGGGCGGAAGGATTTATCGCGATCTTGACTATTCCACCACGGAAGGGTGAGGTCGTCAAAGGAGATCGTTGCTGTTTTTGTTTCCCCATTTGTACCGGGAACAGCAACATAAAAGGAGGTTCCGCTCTGCTCGAATTCGTTTGAATCATAGATACGAACCTGAAGCCATTCTACTTCTGCCGAGGTTGAGTAGGTAAAGCGAAGGCCATCATATCCATGTCCTTCCGCATTGTACCACTCGCTTTCATCGCGTGCGGTAAACATATTCATGGCAAGACCGGCATAGGGCTGAATGAGAACCAAGTCTCCATCAGAGGATTCAGTTTCCTCAGTACCACCCAAGACGAAATTCATGTGCAACTCATCAGTTTCATCTGTTACTTCGTCAAGGGTAAGCTCGCTACCGGTACTTCCGTATTCATACCACGCGTTGAAGGTTCCTTCATCGTCTTCACCAATGAGGTTGGTGGGACCCATGTTCCAGATAAGGCTTCCATCCGTACCAAAATCTGTGTTCCATGCATCTTCTTCGGGAAGTTGATCTTCGAAGACAGGAGTGTAGTCTGATATGGTAATGTTGTCGATGTAGAGAGTTACTTCTTCACCGCTTACTACACTGTTAATTGAAGAGGTGTGAGCATCTCCAGTTCGAACTTCCACAGACCACTGAAGGCGTTCGGCACGATCCCAGCGAGGTGCTGCTTCTGCCCACTCTGCAAAGGTCTCTGCATCAGGAGCTTCAAAGCCGAAGAAATGACGCTCGGGGTTATCTTCTCCGTCACGCTGTACCCATTCAATATCTCCTTCTTCATCAATCTCTGGTTCCCAGATATCTCCTCGTGATGCCCACGCATGATCGAGGCGGAATCGAGATGGATCATGATTGTCCTCATCAAAATATTTAACACTATCATGCTCATGCTCAAGAACAATATCGTAGCGCTGCCACTCAGGGCCAACTTCAATGTTTACACTGTATGACCAGTCACGAAAATCAAAAAGCTTTTGTGCGGTACCCACGGAAAATTCAACCACAAGATCTTCCTCAAAGAGCTCTGCTTCGTCTGGCAGGTCTGCCTTTGCGTAGAAGCTAATAGTCATGCCTTCTTCAAGAATTGCGTATTGTCCTGTAGGTTTAAGCCCCGTACCAATACCGACAAAGTTATTGTAACGCAGATCGTCGTGGTGATCATATTGAGGGCGAACTTCTTCGTCTATGATAAAAGAGGCGGAAAAACCGCGTCCGCCGTCATACCCAATCCCGTCAGCTGCCACTACAGAGGGGTAATTTTTAGATATCTCATGGATGTGAGTTCCGCCGGGAAGATACGTCGTGTCATACCCAACTTCACCGATCTCCATTCCGCTAATATGGGTAAACCGTGATGATCCGCCTTCAAGCATGCCGTTTTCATCGTTGTAATATCCAGCATCATCATCCCATGAAGATGCTTTCCATGACGGTGTTCCGTCGTCGTACAAATACCATGCACCGTTATTGTAGTTCATGACGTCGGAACCGCCGTCGCGGTTTTCGAAATCGTCAAGGACATACTCGGATGCAAAGGCAGAGCCCGCAACAAGGCATAAGCCTGTTAGGAGCGCAAGTCCGTTTTTCATTGAGCGATTACGCATAATTTCTCCTCGAGTTTATAAATGAAACACATTCTCTCTCTTAAATATATAAAAAAACTTAAAAACTTCTGTATATATTTTGTATTATCTAGCACCATTGTCATATTTGTATGTCTATTTGTTCCTTGTCTTTTTTCCTGAATTGGTGAAATGTTTTCCAGTTTAGCCTATTTCTTTTCACATTTCAAGCTTTTTTTACTCCTCACATAGAAAGAACGGTCTTTCCTTCGTTCTCTCCGTGAGGATGTCTCTGTTTTGTTGACATTTTTCCATGTGTTCTATTCGGAATGTTTTTTCCGGAAAATAGCAAGTATGGGAAAGGTCTTTTTTTTAAAGTAATGGGTGGCAATATGTGGGCAGTATGCTATACTAACCTACGTGTTCTATTTACTCTGCGAAGAGGGTGTAATGTTTACAGAAAAAAAAGAGGATATTCTCTTAGAGTCCGGCACAAACGAAGTGGAATTTCTCGTTGTGGAAGTACAGGGGCAGCTTTTTGGCATAAATGTGGCGAAGGTGCGTTCCATTCAACAATATTTTCCCGATAAAGTAACCCCGATTCCTGATAGTCATCCCGCGGTGTTGGGTATGTGGCGGGAACGAAAAGAGACGATTAATCTCATCGATTTAGCAGGGGCCATCGGCAAAGAAAAAGTACAGGAATATGAACGGGAGATAATCGTTGTTACTGAATTTAATGCGGTGGTAAACAGCTTCTTAGTACAGGGTGTCCGCCGAATTTATCGTATTTCTTGGGATAATCTCACCCCGGTGAGTGAGTTTTCTTCTACCAATTCTCATGTCACTGGGTCGGTGTATATTGATGATACGGAGATCATGATACTTGATCTGGAACAGATTATTTCCCAGATATATCCGGACATGATTATTGAAAAACCACAGAAAGCGGTGAGTGATCCGGATCGTCATAAAACACGTGAGCAGTTATTTGTGCTTTTTGCTGAAGACTCAAAGTTGATTCGCAGCAGTGTGGCAGAGCAACTTGTGGAAGGAGGGTTCTCATCTTTAGAATCCTTTGAAAACGGTTTGGATCTTTTTGAATATCTTCGAAAAGAGTTTGCAACTATCTCCGCAACACATCGCGTGGTCATTCTCACTGACATAGAAATGCCGAAAATGGATGGACTCACCTTAACCAAGCGAGTTCGTGAAGACTTTCCCGATGCAGATATTCCTGTTATTGTGTTTTCCAGCTTGATAAATCAGCAGATGATTGAGAAGTGCAAAAGTGTTGGGGCTGATCGATACATTGCCAAGCCAAGTTATACACAACTGATGAATTGTATTGATGAGTTTTGCAATTAGGGTGGAGATAAGCTATTTTATAAATCTATACTATAATGAAAGGCCTACCACCCATGTTTGGACGAGGATCACGTACAAATAAACAGGACATGCACCGAGAGTTGTTTAAAAAGCAGCAACAGGTTCAGCAGGTATATCAAAAGCGATTGTCTGGCAAAAACATTAATGCCTTAAACACGTTTCTCTCCTCAGGAAAACAGCCAGGGTCTGCGGAGTTTTTTAAACTGCATCCCCTCGTGCAGGAGGTTGTGCTGAAACTCAATCTCACCAGTATTGATGTTATGGCAAAGCACACGAGAAATCCTATTAAAAAAGGGGTCTTCCTTTTACAAAAAGCGATGTTTAAGCGGCTTGCGCGGGGAAATCAGAAGAAGAGAACCCCGAAAAAGAAGAAGAAATAGATGTGTCAGCTTCTTGGTATGAGCGCCAATACGCCCACGGATATCCGCTTTTCATTTTCTGGGTTACGGGTCCGCGGTGGAGAGCGAGGACCTCATCGTGACGGGTATGGCCTCTGCCTCTATCGGCAACGCGGAGTGCAGGCGTTTCATGACTTTCTTCCGGCATCGCAATCAGACCTTGCGGTGCTTTTGGAACGACTTCCTATTAAAGCGGATGTGGCCCTTGGACATATTCGTCAAGCAAATGTGGGGGTTGTTTCCCTAGTAAATACTCATCCCTTTATTCGCGAATGGCGGGGGAGGTATTGGTCCTTTGCTCATAACGGACAGTTTCGTGGTTCTAAAGGGCTTCCTCAGACATACTACACTCCTGTAGGAACCACTGATTCGGAAGCGGGGTTCTGTTGGATTATGAATCAGTTGCGGGCTCTTGCGCGGCCTCCCGGGGAAAAACGTCTCTGTACGCTCCTACACCAATTTTTTCAAGATCTTGATACGCGGGGCATATTTAACGCCATGCTTACCGATGGAGATCGTTTTTTTACGTACTGCTCTAAGAGTTTGTACTGGATTACGCGTCGTGCCCCCTTTGGCCAGGCAAAACTGGTTGATCGTGATATGATGGTTGATTTCTCTAGGGAGACGACTCCTCGCGATGTGGTAACTCTTATCGCCACTGAACCGCTTACAGAAGATGAGGCGTGGACTGCCATGCAACCGGGAGAGCTGATTCTTTGGAAAAACGGTGAGATTGTATGGCGAGGCGTATGATTACGCATCATCAGGGTGCGTATGCCGCCATGCCCGAGCGTATTGACGTATCCATAAGAAGGCTGCTGTATTAAGGTCCACTGTCTTGTTTTGAAAACGAGACAGAAAAAGCTGATACTTTTTTATTTCTGTTAATTGCGCCATATTATCCATAATTCCCCCTATAAAAACATCCCTGTTTTTTTATATATATATCGGCAATTATGTATTTTGCCTTGAGTAAAAGTAATGAACGAGGGGCGTATGTTTTTTTGTACCTATCAACGTGGAGGTGCTCAGGAGGATGAGTATGCCTTTTCCGGTGCGATTGATGCAGACTCTTTTTCTGCCCTTTTTTCAGGCCTTGACTGGCGTGAGGAGCATGAGAAGTGGCGGAGGAATACCTCTGGATCAGAGCCAACGGTGTCAGTTGTGAACAGAGAGAAAAAATCTCTTCTCTGGGTTTCATGTCTTCCCGATTCTGCAGATGTCTTTCTTCTTGGGTTGGTTCGTACGCTCCCGCGGCGTTTTGGGAGAATACTTCCCCTTAGCACACGAACCAAGAAGAAAAAATAACCGTTATTACCGATGATGCAGGGGTTGTACAAGATTGCTTTTCTGCCTTTTTCCGGGAAGAAGAAACCTATGTCTATGCACGATTATTTCAGCTTCCCCGGGCGGTTTCTTCATAAGTATGCAAACAGTTTTAGGAGTACCAATGGTGTCAGTTCAACGTGTTATTATTTATAGTGTGGGACTCTTAGGAGGTTCCTTGGGTGCGGCCTTAAAGCAGAGTGGGTTTTCCGGTGAAATTATTGGGGTTTCCTCTCCACGAGGGCAAGATACTGCTCTGAAAGCAGGAGTAATTGACCGGGCTGTGGGCTATGAGAGTCTCCCCACTTTATTGCAGGAAAATGACCTGCTCTTTCTTTGTTCACCCATTACAGGAATTATTGCTGCCTTGGAACAACTGGGACAGATTGATCTTCCACGGGGAGTGATTATAAGCGATGTGGGGAGCACGAAGTCAACCATTGTTTCAACGGCCAGAACGGTACTGCCTTCGCATGTAACCTTTGTGGGGGGCCATCCCATGACCGGCTCAGAAAAATCGGGGCCGCTTCACTCGGATCCTCTCCTTTTTGAAAATGCCCTCTATGTTCTTACTCCTGAAACTCCCCAGGAAGAAGAAATTTCGGATTTCCTCGAGGTGTTTTTGCGCACACATACGGGAGCGCAAATATCTCGTTTTTCCCCGAAAACGCATGATACAATTGCGGCTACAATCAGTCATGTGCCCCATATTATTGCTGTTGGATTGGTTGATCTGGCCAGAAAAATAAACTATGAAGTTCCGGGGACACTCTCCCTTGCTGCGGGAGGATTTAAATCTGTGACGCGCATTGCCTCTTCTCCCTATGCGATGTGGCGTGATATTTTTGCTACCAATAAACGCGCCGTATGTCGCATCCTCTCACAATATTGCGGCATTCTTGAAGAGATGCGATTGGAGCTCATGGATGACGCCTTGGAAGATCGGTTTACCACGGCTAAGGATGTACGGGCTCGCCTGCGGGGTGATCGGAAAGGTTTTGCTGCTCCCTTGCATGAGATTCAGGTTGTGGCCGCTGATGAGCCGGGGTTTCTTGCGCGTATGACCCAGGTAATATCTGCAGCACATATCAATATTCGTGATATTGAACTTTTAAAGGTGCGTGAGGGGGAAGCAGGAACGTTTATGCTTGCCTTTGAATCTTCCCGTGAAGCACACCGGGCGGTGGCGGCGCTGCGGGAGGCGTCTTTTTCTGCACGGTGCGTCGGAGAGTAGGCCTATGAAAACAATTGGCATTGTACTTTTTAAGAAAAATCATGATTCCAAAAAAATTTTACAGCGCCTTGCTGCGTGGGCTGCAACGGGGGGAGTGCAGCTTGTTCTGCATCATGAAGCGCCCGTGGACAGTACTGTTCATACCGGGTTTCCCATGGCATCATCGGAAGAAGAGTTTTTAAACGCGGTTGAGATGGTTATTTCCGTTGGGGGAGATGGGACCTTTCTTACGGCGGCTCATATCGTGAAATTTACGCACATTCCTCTCATGGGGATTAACCTGGGGCATCTTGGTTTTTTGGCAAATATTGAGATGTTTGAAGTTGAGAGATGTCTTGATCAGGTTGTTCGCCGTGAATATACCACGGTTGAACGTATGGTTCTTGATGTGCAGGTGTATCGAGCGGGAGAACGAATCCATTCTATGTATGCTTTAAATGATACCTATATTAATCGCATTGTGCCTCGTATGATCTCTGTTTCTCTGTGGTATAACGATTCATATATTACCGATTACGTCGCCGATGGGCTTATTATAGCTACTCCCGGAGGGTCTACGGCATACTCTCTTTCTGCAGGTGGGCCCATTGTAGATCCCTCCCTTAAGGCCTATCTTATTACACCAATCTGTCCGCACTCATTGAATGAACGGCCCATTGTTCTTTCTGCACGGCGGCAGCTCCGTCTTCAGGTAAACTCTAAAAATCCTGGTATGATTTTTAGTGCAGATGGTATTTCCTCGGTTGAACTGCGCGCAAAGGATGAGATGTATATTTCATACAGCGGGAAGTGTGCACGTCTCATGGAATTTCGGCAGCACTCCTATTTTGATACATTAAAAAATAAGTTGAACTGGAGTGGTTCCGGTACAAAGGAGGAGTAATGTTACGTTCTTTACAGGTGAAAAATCTTGCCCTGATACAGAATATTTCCATAGAGCTTACGGGTGGGTTTTCTGTATTCACCGGTGAAACGGGGGCAGGAAAATCTATTCTCATGGGCGCCATAGACCTCCTTCTTGGGGGACGGGCTTCGTCAACAAGTGTTCGTAGTGGTGAAGAAAAAGCGGAGGTAACCGGGGTGTTTTTTCTTCCCCAGGCTTCCCGTGATATTGGTGTTCTCCTCGAACGTGAAGAGATCCCCTTAGATGAGGGTGAACTCTTGATCCGCCGTATTATTCGCAAGAATGGGAGAAACCGAGTTTTGATAAATGCTGTGGAAGTTCCCCTGCATACATTGAAACAGCTCGGGAATCTTCTCTTTGATCTCCATGGGCAGCATGATCATCAAGCCCTTCTTGCGGAAGATGCGGCGGTACGTATAATTGACCGTTTTTCACGGGTGGTTCCTTGTACACAGACCTATGCCACTGCGTGGAAAGAGTATTCCCGCGCACGCGCCGCCGTGGATGAACATCGGCGTACCATTGCGCTGTTGGAAGAGAAAAAGGAGTTTCTCCAGTTTAAATATGAAGAAATTGAGAAATTGTCCTTGCAGGATGGAGAGCTTGATGCCCTGAAAGATGAGTACCAACGTGTATCTTCTGTTCATGAGCGCAGTGCTGCGGCTGGACGAATTGAAAAAATTATCAGTGATAGCCCCGATGGGCAGGGAATCAGCAGTTTAATTGGTGAGCTGGAACATGCCATGCGTGATTTATGTCGATATGATGCATCTTTTTCCCAATGGCTGGATTCTATTGGCGATACGCTTTCGGTGTATAATGATCTGAGCGCAACAATCTCTTCATATGTCCATGATATTCATGATGATTGCAGCCCATACCGCACAGACGAGCTGAACAGCAGAATCAGTGCAATTCAACGATTGATGAAGAAGCATAAATGCGATTATCCCGGGCTTTTAGAAAAGCGCCATGCCTTGGCCGAAGAACTTGCATCCATTGAGAACGCGCAGTCTGATGAAACTGAATTGAAAAAGGCCCTTGAGAAAAGTCGTGCTGTCCTGTGCCAGCATGGAAAAACCTTAGATGCCGCTCGACGTGCCACTTCGACAGAGCTTGATGCCGGTATTACCGAAAAAATGGCTTTTCTGGGTTTTGCTGGCGGAGCGTTTAAGACTGTGTTTACCACTCATGAGCATCCACAGGAGACGGGAATTGCCACGCCCCGCTTTCTCGTTCGTACCAATAAGGGAGAACCCTTTACGGAGCTGTCTCATACAGCTTCGGGTGGTGAGATATCCCGAATTATGCTTGCCATAAAGAGTATTTTAGCAGAGGATGACCCCGTCCCTATTCTTGTATTTGATGAAATAGACACGGGAGTTGGTGGTAAAATAGCCGTGGGGATTGGACGGGAAATGCGAAGTCTTTCGCGCTCTCATCAGCTGTTTGTAATCTCTCATCTTCAGCAAATTGCAGTGCAGGCAGATTCACATTACTCCGTATATAAACGGGAACAGGACGGGCGCATAATCACGGAAATTACTCGTCTTTCCCCAGAGGGGCGGGTAGAAGAAGTGGCACGAATGCTTGGGGATGATCATTCAGCGCAATCCTTGGAGCATGCCCGCACCCTTCTTGCAGCAGCAGAATCAGCCTAAGAGATCGCCGTAGAGAGCTGCCGTTTCACGACCAACCTGTTCCCAGGTAAACCGAGAAAGTATGGTGTCTGCCATGGATGCTTTGGGAGAACGAAGAGCTTGTTCGATTGCTGTTCTGATACTTCGAATGCTTCGTGGATTACAGTAATATGCCCCTTCGCCGAAGTAGTATCGTGTTCCTCCATAGGGGGTGGTGACAATTGTTGCTCCTGTACTTGCTGCCTCCAGAGAAGCAATCCCCGGTGTTTCTAAGGCAGAGGGAAGGGCAAATACCCGTGCTGCTGCATAGGCAGAGGCAAGGAGTGGATCTGAGTTATCCAGAGGACCAAGTAGATTGATATGAGGAGCATTTTGAGCTATTTCCTGACACGCTTTCCCGTAGGCATTATGGTAGATAGGGCCAATAATATAGACGGGGTGTGAAAGCGGAGCTACCGCCTTAAGTAGATTAAGCATATTTTTTCGTACATATCCGATATTTCCAACGGAAAGAATGGGTTCAATCATGCCATATTTTTGTTGAAACAGCTCTGGGGTAGCATGAGAGAAATGGGGAGATACACCATTGGGAACAATACGTATTCGTTCGTGTGATATGGCACATATCTTTGCAATAAGGCGTGCTTCTTCATCGGTATTGGGAAGAATTGCATCTGCCATGCGGCAAATCTCTTTCAGGAAGAAGAAGGAGCTTACAACCCCAGAGGAGATCTTCTGAATGAGACGGGTACCGAGCAGTTCTGCCTGAATAAGCCAGGCAGGATGAAGAGAAAAAAAGACCGGTGATACCACGAGGGGAATATTTCGGGAGCGTACAAAAAGAGCCATATCGTAGGTTTCACGATTGGCACAGAAAATATGTACTGCCGAGATGCTTTCCCAATCATACTGCTTCCAGGGGTTGTAGGGTTCTACGGAATATTCCGAGGTAGAAAGGGCCGCTACGGTTTCTCGGGCTTGATGGTACAATCCACCTCCCACTGCACCTGATACAACAGGAAGCACAGCTAGAATTTTCTTCATTTTTCTCTCCAGAATAGTCGGTTGATACACATGTTTTTTATGTGACGTGGCGAAAGTCGATTAAGTTTTTGTATGTGTGTTGCTTCGTAGATGATTTTTTCTGTTTCAGGCAGAGATGTGTTTCTATAAAGGGGGATCCAGGAGTCATTTGTCTCCAGCTCTCGTTCATGGTAGGTAATACGGAGAGGAAGATGTTCCGGGTTATGTATTCCCTCGTTATATACCTGTATTGTTCCGTCATGGCGTTTCTGTAAAAAAGAAAAGTAGTCTCCATAGGTGATACTTTGAGCACCTTGTTTTTCTGCATAGGTGAGGATGTCTCGTAAAAGCCCTTCTTTTCCATTTCCCGGATGTGCGTAGAGACTTATGGGTCTTTTTTGGGCACGGGCTGTTTCAATGACCTGCATGAAATAGTTGTAGATGCACGTATCGGAGACGCGGAGATGACGAAAGCTTCCCATGCAGATAGGGTGGATGGGAAGCTGGGGAAGAAAGGAGGGAAAAAAGGCTGGAGCTGCATCATAAAGTAGGGAGAAGTCAGAGCCGTATTGAACACCTTGAGTGCGCAGGTATCGGTCCAGTTTGGGAGAGTGTATCCCGTACGGGGCGGCATATCCCTGTGGGTAGTAGCCACTACGGCGAAGTAGACGGAGTGCTTCGCCATGTTCCTGAGGGGTGGGGCGAGAGCGGTGGTGATGACAGTGAAGCCCGACTTCATCGTGAGGGCTGGCTGAAAATAGTGAGAGGAACTGTTGTTGTGACGCCGTATGTACAAACCATGTGGTCGCCAGGGAGGGGGCTATTTTTTGCCACTTTTGAATATCTTCCGCAGAAGAGTAGTCGGCGTCCATACGAAACAAAAGGGGGGGGCAGTTTTGTGGATAGAGGCTCTTTTCTATGCAAGGAGTGCCATGGATATTCCAGAGGGTTGTTAGGGCAGTACGGAATGCCCGGGCCAATACGCCCTTACTCACGAGAGACACTTCCTCTGCGGGGAGTTTTTTCTGGGGAATGGGGAATGCTTTTCGCCATACACGTCTATCCAGGAAAAGGGTGGGGGGAATGCCCCAGAAGGCGTACGAACCCTTTCCTGACCGAGTGTGCCAGAAGAATTGCCCGTCAATTTTTCCTACCATGGCAAATAGGTCAAGTTGTTCCTGCATGGCTGCAGTGGTGTGCACAAGGGGTGAACAGGCAAGGCGTCTTCGAATTGTTTTGCCTACTCGTCCATATTTTCCATGAGTAGCACAACAGATAAGGATTCCTCCCTGCTTTACATAGGAATGCAAGGCCGTATCTATGTCTGTACTTGGATGTATAAGAGCCTGGTATCTTTCATAGGGGGGAGATGCCGTAGCGTGAATCAATCCAAGGGAGTCAAGGAGTGGGGCAAGACCGCGGGGGTAGGTCGTAACCCCCACGGGTATTACGGGAGCACTTCCTGAATGCGTGTACACAGGTCCTCCTCATCAGTGAAAAGAATGTCTTCATTTGATATTTGGTGGGCCATGGGCAAGTCTGCCCTGACAAGGCATGGACGTTGATAGCTTTTTGCGAGAATAAAGGAGCCGGAAGAAAGAATTTTGGAAAAATTAAAGAGAATGTAATCTGCACTTGAAAACAGTATTTGCTCTTCCTCGGAGCTAATAAATCGTGGAATTATGGTTGTATTACCCCCCCTTTCTGCGATACTGCAAAGGGTTCTATAATAGGCGGGGTCTTTTACCTTACCTGCAATAATGAGATGAACAAATCTGTGGTTTTGCAGGCATGAAACTACGGGGAGTATGCCTTTGTAGGGTGCAATATAGCCATACATAAGTATGAGGAGTTTTCCCCTTGGTATGGGTGATGTAAGGAGAGACGTAAGCAGATGCCGGGCTGTTTCCTGGGCAAGTGGCTCTACGGGATATGCAGGATGGGGACAGAGTGCTATGTGTGAAGAAGGTATAGAAAACAGGTGCGACACCTCTTTTCGTGCCTCCTCTGTATGCACAACAAGGCGGGAAACTCTGTGTGCCGCATACTTCCTGAGCAAATAGTTTGCCCTGCGATATTTTCCTTCATGGGGTTCACTGTTATGTACCGTCCAGATTATTTTTCCTCCCCGGTGTACAAAAAGGATAAGCGGAAGTACCTTAATGCAAAGCTTTATCAGCCCTGTAAGAGAGGCAAAAGAGAGCCAATGATAGTGCATAATGGTGGTTTGAGGAGAGCAGAGGTAACGCGGAAAGAGTGGGTTTGCACTGTATACGGGCAGGGTGGTTTGAGCATAGAGTAGAGAAAGATAGGGGTTATGACGACTTGATTTTTCTATGTGTGGATACACATATACTTTTTCCACCGCTGGAAGAACCGAACGAAAGATTCTTTCCATTGTTTCCTCCTGTGGTTTCACAAGACAAGATATAACCAAAAGGGGATGGTAAAAATAGAAAGTGCCGTAGAGAGTACCAGATACGAGGCAATGAAGTCTCGTTCAACTCCCAGACGGTCTGAGATAATATAATTTGCAACGGCTCCGGGAACCGCATTCAGCAGAATGAGTATCACGTATGTGTCGTGGGACAGGTCGGGAAAGAAGGCGGGGACGGTTAAAAACAGAACCAGGGGAGCTCCCACAAGCTTTGCTCCCACTGCAAGGGCAAGGAGGCCTTTTTCAGAAGTGATTTCTTCAATTTTTAGATTACTCCCTACTAAAATAAGGGCAAGGGGAAGGCCAAGCGACCCAAGAAGGTCGGCCGAAGCTATCAGTATCGCAAAGAGTTCGGAAAAAACACGGGGAATAGTGAGAGCAGCGGTGAGGCTGGGGCGTATCCACGCCAGAAAAGAGCTTATCACAAGGGTGATAATCACGGGGTTGAAAAATGTTTTCACCGCCTCAGCTTTCATTTCCTCTGCTGATTCCTCCGTATGGGTGTGTTGGGATCGATATATGAGGAGCATGGCTGAAAGAATATAGAATGGTACGGTAAATCCATTGATAACAGCGGCAGTTGCCAACCCCGTGGATGCTCCTACGGCATTTATGGCGAGGGGGAACCCCATATAGCCGTTATTGCCCCAATATGAGCTATAGGTGAGGGCTGCTTGTTTTGTCGGTGTAGCCCGAATTATACGGCCACAGATGTATATCATTGGTCCGAGAATTAGTATGGGAAGAGTAGCAAGAAAAAAGAGCTCCCATGAGAACAGGTCACTGCTGTCGGTTTTCATAAAGGAGGAGAAGATGAGGGCAGGAAGAGCAATATAGTACGTGAGTTTTCCCATGCCTGCTTTTGCCGTACTGGAAATAAACTCTTTTCTGAAAAGGGCGTATCCCACGAGAGCAATTGAAAATACTGGGACGGTAATTTGGGCTATTTCATATACTCGTTGGATAAACATTATTCCTCCACGGTATAAAAATAGCTTATGATTAACTTAAGAAGAGGATGAACTGGGAGGATAAAACCTTTTTTTCAAGAGCTCACGGACCTCCGGATAAAAGCGAGGCGTAAACCACTCCTTGTTTTCAATCCCCTGTCCTGTTTCTAATTTGAGTTCCGTAAAGAGGCGATGAATATAGGGGTACCATTCCAGTTTTACGGGGCTTTGCCAGTGCACAAGTAGCTCCATAAATAATGCTTCCGGTGTGGGGTAGAGATGATGTAAGGTTCCTTGAGGGGGAGAATCGTAGGGGCCTTGTATCCACGGCAGTATTTTTGTAATAGCCTCAGGAAGTCCCCAGCGGTTAGCACAGCTCTGCCACGCATCCCAGGGCGATTCGGTGCCGAAAAGGTATTTTGCCGCCACTGAGAGCAAGAAGCAGTCGGTATGAAACAGGCCCGTGCCGTTTATCAATACTCCTGCCGTTGTTTCGGTAATACACGTTCTGTCTCGGTGTGTATATGGACCAATAAACAGGCGATTCGGGGTGTAATCATTGCAGTAATAATTGTCCCATATGAGAAGGTCTGTGCCGAAATGGTGTATGGGGTAGTGTAGGCTTTCGTTGGTAATAGCGGGGGTTATGGTATGTTCTCCTGTCCATAAAAGAGTTACTCCAGAGGGAAGTTCACTACTGAGAATCCGGATATACTCGTGGGCTTCCTCTCCTTTGAGAAGTTGTGTTGTGTAAATTGTGGGACAGAAGAGAAAGGGAATGGTGGGAAAGGCGATACGGAGCTCGTGGAGTATTTCCAATTGAGCTTGTGCAGCATTTCCGTAGCGCTCATATTCCTCTTCCCGAAGGGAAAGGCTGATATCATCAAAAAGCAGTGCAATAGTACGGGCTCCATCTTCACAAAACTCAGCCACTCGTCGTCGTAGGATGTCTCGTTGGGATGGGCTGTTGTATTGGAGGCTCAGTCCTGGAGCAATAGCCGGAATTACTTGGACGCCTTGTTGAGCACCTCGTCTCATTGTTTCACCCATGGCCGCGCGATATTCCCGGGGTGGGGTTGCAGTCCAGTTGAGGCGGTGGAACGGGTCTTCCTTTGGCGCATAGACATAGGCTGTATATCCTTCTTTGGCAAGGTGATCTATGAGATCACCGCGCTCAGTGTGAGAAAGGAGACGCCCATAATACCCTTCAATATATCCTATTACTTTCATGGGGTTTTTCCCTGTTGTATGGTGAGTAAAAACACTTCTCCCGGGCTTGTTGTTTTTGCATAGGAACTCCGTGTGTACCGAAGATCAAGCCCTTGGAGAGTTTGTTCAACTGCCTTAAGTTGCGGTCGTCCCGGATCGAAAATGTAGGCCCTTCCCTGGGGCGACAAATGTCTTTGTATAAACTGCAGAACAGGAGATATCCACCGTGCTTCATAGAGAATATCAACTCCGATAATGGCATCAAAGGTGTGGGCAAAACAGGAATGCCGCCAATCACAGGCTACAACATGTCCGGAGACGCGGTTTTTCTCCATGTTCTGTTGTGTTACACGGCACGATTCTGGGGCGTAATCCGTAGCAACAACGCGGTGGCCCAGATACGCTAAATAGGTTGCAAGGATCCCTAAACCAGCTCCCAGCTCACAAAGGTGTGTTGGTTTTTTCAGTAGAGCAGGCAGCTCACGTAGCGCAACATCTGCAGAGGGCCAATGGTCAACCCAGTAGGGGATAAATTCATCCCTGTCTAACTCTTCCATGATCGCCTCTTCAATAATCGTATCGGGATCTTTGGGAGTAAGAAACGTAAAGGGTTTGTCGGCTATCCGTCGTGTGGTCTCTGTAAGTTCTATGGGTGGCATAGTAAAAAATCTTGCTAAAGTAAAGATTTGTAATATATATTATCAGCGTTGATGCCGAAGTGGCGGA
Organism: Chitinivibrio alkaliphilus ACht1; assembly: GCF_000474745.1. Lineage (NCBI taxonomy): Bacteria > Pseudomonadati > Fibrobacterota > Chitinivibrionia > Chitinivibrionales > Chitinivibrionaceae > Chitinivibrio > Chitinivibrio alkaliphilus. Next base: position 73,824 of record NZ_ASJR01000013.1, read on the forward strand.
ATTGGTAGACGCAGGAGACTCAAAATCTCCCGAAATTTACTTTCGTGCCGGTTCAAGTCCGGCCTTCGGTATTTCACTCTTCCACATACTGCTTTTCATTTCGCTCAATAATCCCTGTTGTTTGTAGTTTTTTCGGCGAAACCACATCTCCGGTGCTTTTCAGCACTATTTTACCTGTTTGTATACGCAGGTCTCTTTCACGTATCCGGTTTTGTTGTAATAAGTGGTATGCTTGGGTGCGATGAGCATGCATTTTTTCGGTGTTTGTATAGTGTATACCCACCAAGAGCAGGACAAGGAGTAAAACTGCAGTGGTACTTGCGGCAATAATACTTTTTCCGTTCTCCCAGAATGAAGCATCTTCTTTATGATGCGGGGTTTTCTTTATCTGTGAAGGAAGCGGAGATTTGTCAGGTTTGCTGAGAAGGGTGATATCTCCTTGACGAAGAGCTTCGTCAATGGCTGTGTACACATGAAAGGATGAAAAAAAGACGCAATCACAAATATCTTGAACGGTTCGTCGCCCATTTACAAAGGAAATTACGTATTCTCGAAAATTATTGAGAGGTTGATGAATATCCCGGGGGGAAAGAGCTCGATTATTCCCAAAGAGGGTCTCCTCTGTAATTACCTCGCTAATGGTAACCCATTCGTCGGCCCGTTTGGCTGCCTCAAGCATAATAAAGTTAGTTGGTACGACAATATTGCTAAATTGGTATCGTACAACAGTAGGCTGGGGTTCAAAGCGGTATTTTCCCCCTTCAAGAGTAAAGACCGCGCAAGCTATGTCAATAATGCCTGTTTGCATAATTGTGGTGAGCTCATTCACTGTAAGGTAGCCTTTTTTGATGAGCTCTTCGGAGAGAAGGTGGTAGTTGTTGTAGTAAAGTGTGTTTAACTCCTCCATCTCTTTTTCAGAATACCCTTTTACTTGGGTAAGAAACCGATAGAGAAAGGTTTTTATATCTTCACGATTGCTTCTAATATAGATAATTTGACCGTTTTTAAAAACGATATCAACTTTTTGCTCCGAATCTACCTTGAGTATGCCGTCTTTTTGATCTTGATCTATGAGAAGGAAAATATTTGACAGATTAAAATCCGAGAGTGTTCCTTCAAGGGCCATTATTTCCTCCCCGTAGTAATTTCATGTTTGAGGTTATGGAAAAACTGGACAAGAAAAAATATGTTGTATAGAGACAGTACGGCCATGCAGATCAGTTTAACGAGGGTGTCCCTTTGAAAATAGAGGGTGAATTGTGTAGATAGAATGGTTGCGTATAAGGTGTATACCACAATGGTCATAAAAAAGGGAAACAGGTTTTTGCTTTGTGTATCCCGAAGGAAAAATACCTTGCTACCCGGAACCAACAGGTTCATAATAATTCCTGTCATACGGTTCATAAAGCGTTTATGCAGTGATATTTTTATTTTCATGCTTTCTACAAGAGAGCTGTTTGATATGGCACCGAGGCTTTTTTTACACTCAAGACAGTACTCTCCTTCGCGACATTTGCGGCAGGTTTTCCGTCCACATAGTGAGCATGCCCCCACGGAAGAGCGCTTATTACCGTGGGAGATCTTGTAGACAACCGCCCAGAGCGTGGCGATTACTAAAATAATGAGGGTTGGAAGCAAGGAAATATGGAAAAATTGATAGCCCCACACAAGGCTGGTACGGTGCTGTCTTCCAGCCAAAAGACTCCCGATATTTTTCCAGAGGTAGTGAGGTGAGAATTCTCCGAGAATATATCGTCGTAAGGGAGGCCATTGTTTACCAAAGTAGCGGGTATTCTCATCGGTGAATCTGCCAATAATATCTCCGTCAATCTGAGCAGCACGGCGAAAATACTCTCCTGAATACCGTTCGTTTCTATATTCCAGAAGCCCACGGCTGTAGTTGTAATTTGCTGCAGCTGACTGGGGGTATTGCTCCTGCGCTTCTTCGAGGAAAGAGAGCCCCGCATCAATATCGCCTGCAAGAAGATGCATGGGACCAGCAGTGATACGACTGGGTTTACAATTGGCCTTTCTTCGCACGGCAAGGTCGCTGTAGTACGCCGCGCGGGAAAAGTCTTCTTCGCGGGCATAGCTGAGAGAGAGGCTGGTGTATAAGAGGGCGCGGTGCAGCTGTGAATAGGTATCGTTTTCAAGGGTCTCATACACCGTTTTTCGAAAGAGACTATCCGTATTTTCTTCTAGAGAACGTATGTAGAGAGCGTGGGGAGCTTCAGGGCTTTCTAAATACGTACGGTCTGCGTTTACCGTTCGCAAGAGGGGCATGCTCATGAGTCCCACGACAAGGGCAAGGGCAAAGTAGTGATCTTTTTTCTCTTCAGCAAATATGATAATAAAAAGGGCTGTGGCAAAAAAGAGGGGGTAGGAGAAAAAGATCAGCAGGCAGAGCAGGGGAAGTACGACATAGGTAATGCGTAGGTAGTATGGTATTTGACGTGGGTAGAGACAGCTGAGTTTGTGCAGTATTACTGAATAATATCGAATTAAGAGTACGAAAAGCAGAACATAGACAGCGGTATGAATGAGGGTTGACAAAAATGAGACAAGGGCCGATATGAAGGATAGCTGTCCATGCCATGTGCCGAGGGAGGCGGTGAAACAGTTCTTGAAAGAAAAAAGAGTAGTAAGAAATGGGGTGGTAGCATGGGGCAGAAAAATCCTGTTTCTTTCGTAGAGGCAGGGCGACGTAGAGAACCGTTCTGCGTAGGAGAGGTAGCGTTCTGCATCATCATAGTTTTCTTGGCTGAAGGCATGGCGTGATAAGTTAATGAATAAATGTTCCACCAGGGGAGTTGCAATGCTACCGCTGGATATCTGTATTTTGTAGAGTGAGTCCAGTACATCCTCTGCGTGATCGGATATGTTATAGCGCTCAAAGCTTGTAAAGAGAGACCAAAGGTGTGTTGGGTTTGACATTGCCCGTGATTTTGCTTTTTCAAAGAGCGCCTTTGTTTCCCCCGGGGGCTGAGCAAGGCCCTTGAGAAAGCTCACATAATAGGAAAGGGAGTCGCCGGCCTGCTGTTCGAATTGAGTGGTTGTTTCGGGAGAAATCTGTTCTTTCGCAGGGGTAGAGTGGTGGAATATCTCTGTGAGAATTGAGTTGCGCTGGGCAAGATGGGTACGAAAAGAATCTCCCTGCAGAGTGGATGCCGTAACAGAGAGGGTCCAGCCGAATAGGAAAAATATGGTACAATATTTTGTAATCATAGTAGTTCTTTTCATTATGTTCCCAGTAGTATAATATAGTACTTTCAAAAAACCAAAGTAAAAATTTGATACTTTCATGATAAGTATACAGTTTTGCAGCTGTTTGTCAAATAAAGAGGCATCTTCTTACTCCGGGGTGTCACCGAGGATGTGCGAAAGGGCGGTACGATGAATTATCAGGGAAAAAAGAGTGTTTATACTGCAATACCCACAGAGAAACAGAAGGGGGGATTGAAATGTTTCGTTTACGGCAAGTAGAAAAAAAACGATAGAGAGTACACGAAATATGATGAGACGAAACAGGATTTTTTGACGGCGAGCTGCTTCAAAGAGGCGGCCTGCAGGTTCAAAAATAACATCGGCAAATACCATTATGGGGAGTATTTGAGCATATACACCTGCTTCATGCCACGCAGCACCGAAAAGAGTGGTGAACAAAGAAGGGGCAAGGAGTATGAAAAAAAGGAGAAATGGAGTTGATATTAGAAGACTTTTTCGGCGAAGTGACGTTGTGATTTGCTTCAGTGCTTTCGGGTTTGTGTGGATACGCTTCCCCGCTTCTGCATAATAGGCATCATTTACAGCAGAACCGATAATCTGGGCAGGCACACGAACCATGGCATAGGCCAGCCCGTAATACCCCGCTGTTGCAGAGGAGAAATTCCACGAAAGATAGAGGGGGGGGATGGCCACAACAAAGGCAGATAAAAGGGTTGTGGGAAAGGTATAGCGGGGGAATTCCTGATATTTTTGTGCGACGGCCCAAAGGGCCTTGGGTGATGTGATATTGAAAGTTGGCAGGGGGTAGAGCAGGGCCAAGGCTGCTAAGAAGACGCCACTGATGCCGCTGAGAATAAGCCCGGTGCTTCCCCAGGAAAATATGCCGGAAAGGAGTTTTCCTCCTGCTGTCCACGTGCTTTGCAGAAGGAGTGCCCATGCCACCCGACGAAACTGATTTTTTTGATACTGTATTTTTTTGAAGATGTCGAAAAGAGATGTGCTTAGGTAGGCAAGGGCAAGCAGAGGAGCGTGGGGTATGGAGAATAGTTCCCTGGTCCCTTGGGTTGTCGTGAATGTGAGCACCGCAAGGAAAATGAATAACACGATAGAGAGTGTAAGGGTACAAAGCTGCGAAAAATCTTTTTTACATGATTGGAGAACAAGGGTGTTTTCATATTTTACCGCCCCCACAGATATCATGGCGAGGGCTGCCATAAAGGTGGTATAATACCCATACTCCTCCGGGCTGAAGAGGCGAGTGATAAGAGGCGTGATAAGCAGGGAAACCACCTTTGCATACCCTACGGCACCGCTGAGACTCAGTATGTTCTGTGTAAGATTATGCATGGGAGAGATTGCGTAAGAAGGGGATGGCTTTTTTCATCATGTCATGAGGTGATTGCTCTGCATTGAGGGAGAGAACAGATACTCCCTTATTGGCAAGAATCTCTGCAATATGCCGAGCTGTATCTTGTTCTCTCTGAAGCTGTTCCGATGTGAGTGTTGCATGAAGCGGGAGTTTTTTCTTTCGTTGCGACAGGCGGGTGTACACTGTTTCAACCGACGCATGCAAGTAGAGCACTGCCGCTGGAAGCGGGGCGTGATGAAAGTAGTGTTTCAAGGTTTTTGTTTCGTGGGAGTCTGTTCCCGGTAACACACAGTAAGCCTTATGTGCTACCCCTTCATCTACAAGTAGGGGCCTCTCATGCGGAGCATGGGTGGATTCAAAGAAGAGGATGTCTTCGAGAATCTCTTTAATAGAGCAGAGTCCCGCCAGTTTCCACCAACTCGGTTTTGAGCTCTTCTGAAAAAGAGCTAGGAGGTCGGCAATAAAGTGAGCATATTCCTGGTTCTGTGTAAAGGCGTGTGGCCGGCTTTTTCTTTTTCGTATGGTAGTTACAATTCGTTCTTCTACCTCCGTGGAAAGAAGTGTTGTTGCCTGGACACATCCCCGCAGAGGACGTGGTACTAGGTCGTAGCTCAAGTCTTTCTCTGTTCTCCACGAGCGGGTACGAACACTGCACAAGTGGCGGTACAAACTGCTTTTTCCTGTTCCCGGCGCTCCGATACACTCAACTCTTTGCATAGGCATCTCCGTTCCTTTTTCAAAAATACTATGAGATAAACCGTTAAGGGGATCTCTTTTGTATGATAGCAGGATTGTTATGCCTCTTGTGATTCTGAATGTGCAAAAAACAAGCAAAAGTTGTTGTTTGTGTATAGAAAAATGCAAACAATGCGTTGCGATAAAAAAAAGGTAATAAGGAAGTAAAAACAAACAATTTGTATTATATTTACAAGAGGGAGCGGGTATGCACGACAACTTTTACTGAGTAAAGGGATGTACTATGTTACAAAAACACGCTATATGGGCAGGTTTTTTTGTTGTTTTTTTCTCATTCACACTGTTGGGGCATCCTTTAGTCCGCCAGATCCGGCAGGAAGGATCCTTCTGATATATAACAGCAGGATTGGAGCTTCCAGTTCAGATAATATGCGTAATATTCGCCAAGCCTTGGAGAATATTGCCCCTGAGGAGAGTTCTGAGCGCCCCGTCATAGATGTGTTGGAAATACAGGATGCGGATATCCTTGGGTTTTATGATGAATTGCAGGAGCAGTATCCCGAAGTAGTAAATGAGTATCCCGCGGGGGAAGAACTTCTTGCCTGGAGTCAGGTGTGGGATATCCGTTTGGCCACAGCAGAAGGGTCAAACGACCCTATAGAACATCCCATCGACCATTTTGACGGAGACCTGCGAGACCCTACGAGTGATTACAATCTTTTTCAAGCCTATCTAGAAGCGGGCGGGTCTATCTATTTAAGTGGTTCTCACTCCCGGTATGCAGGGCGCTTTCGTAATGGAGAGCTTTTTAATTTTATCAACTATATGGTGTATGGCTCTCCCGTCCTTGATGTGGAAAATGTCGGAAACACTTCAGGTGGAGGGCACTATCCGCTACGTATTCCCTCAGATCCTGAAGACTTTGATCGTAATTTCAACGATCTAACTCGTATTTTGGAGGATGGTTCAGATGCTCTTGAGTTTTGGTATGTAGGGCATTATACTGACTCTATCGACCGCGCCTACCCGCTTTTGAATATTGTGAGTGGTGGGCCAACCATGTATGCCTGGCTTGCAGAGGATATGGAACAAACCGATGCGGGGCGCCTTGCCTTAAGTTTAGATAAAAGCTGGATGGATGGGCAGCTCTCTTCGGGGGCCGAGCTTCTTATTCAGAATATTTACACTCTTTTAAGTGGGTATCGTCACTACGACCTTATCAAAGAGTTTGAAACCGAAGAGATAGATCTTCATGGGCAGGACTATTTTACAATTACCGTAGATAGTCATGAAGAGTTCTTTGATTTGGAAAATATTGTCGTGACGGATACCATGCCTGCGTGTTTGGCCTTTATTTCAAGTGAGCCAGCACCCGATGAGCGCACTACGGATTCTGACGGTCGGGATGTCTTAGTGTGGGATATGGAAACAATCCCCGCTGGAGAGTCACGTGAAGTACGCGTTCGCTATGAAGCAGTTTCCACGGAATGTGAATAGGAGTTATCCATGACTTATAAACAAATACCAGTATTGCTACTTGTCGCGGCGTCGTGTCTTTGGGCAGATTTCACCATTGGTGGGATACGGATTGAACCGGAGTTTGTTCGCCCCGGTGAGGAATTGACCCTCCACGTACTTATGGAGTATCGTCCAGAGAGAGTTCATAATCAGGATAATATTTACTTGACTGCTGTTTTTTCTGATACCGACGATTGGGGTGCCGGTGACCTCTTTGTCTATGAAGACTCCAATGGTGAAGAGGTTCTGGATGGGATTCCTGAAGATCCTGAGGAGTTTCACGGTGGGGAGTATTATGCTCCGTATATTCGCCCCGGTGATGAGATTCCGGCGGGGTGGCATGAGTATTCCTTTACTACGGTGGTGCCAGAGCGGTATGCCCAGAAAGATGCGGTGTATATTGTGGTGCGTGCTGCTGAAGGGTTATCTCATGGTTGGCCTCCCTTAACAGTAAACTCATATTATTCAGGGTTAGGTGGAACGACACAGGAGGAGTCCGAGCGTTTTGAGGTAACTGACAGGAAATATGCCATATATAATCTTGCTCACAGCCCTGGTAAAACTGATCGGGCACGTATTGTCATTGTTGATGGTCGTGAAGCACCGGCGACTCTCTTTCTCAACGATCAGGAACAAGACAGTAATGTAGATGATGCTGTGGAAAATAGTCGTGAATTTCAGACTGAATCACACCGTATTGAGATAGATTTGCGGGATCCCGATGGAAATGATATTTCTGATGTTGGATCCATTTATTATGCCCAGAATAATGAAGAAGCGGTGATTGGGGAAAATGAGTATACCGGTCCCTTTGACATATATGCGGGGGATACCATCCGTGCCGTTGCACAAGTTGAGGGGTATCAAGACCCCGTAGAAGGCTACTGGGTGTATGAGCAGAATCTGCCCGAAGCACGTCTTGAGGCCGACCCTGCCGAACCCTACAATGGTGTATATACCTATGACACCCCCTCTATGAATGTCACCCTGACCACCAATGAGGGAAATACCATCTACTACACCACCGATGGGAGCGAACCCACTACTTCATCACCTTCACTTTCTGGTCATACGGGTGATGTTGAGATCCGAGGTGATGCGACCCTTCGAGCTCTTGCAACAGGACCAGCCTATGAGTCGAAGGATTCCACCTGGCTCTATCGGTGCGTTCTACCTGAAGCAAAGCTAGAGGCCGACCCTGCCGAACCCTACGATGGCGTATATACCTATGACACCCCCTCTATGAATGTCACCCTGACCACCAATGAGGGAAATACCATCTACTACACCACCGACGGAAGTGAGCCCACCTCCTCATCTACTTCACTTTCGGGACATACGGGAGAGGTGGAGATACAGGGCGATGCTACGCTTCGGGCTCGTGCCGTGGGAGATGCCTACGCCACCAAAGATTCTACCTGGCTCTATGAGAGTATCCTTCCCCGCCTACGTATCTACGCCGATGCGGGGTATGAAGATCCGGCCGATACGGTTGATTTTTACTTCGACACCACGGTGGTTCTCTGGGCAGAGGATGAAGAGGGAAATCGTGTTGATGATGCAGAGATTTATTACCTCATAGATGACGGGAGTGGTCCTGATATCAGTGAGGAGAACCGCACGCTCTATGATGGTGACCCCCTTGTGCTGGATGAAACTTCCCGTGTGCAGGCCGTGGCGGTTCACGAAATGTATCAAGGGGTGTATCATCTATGGCACTACCGCCTTCGTGAAAAAGAGGCCCCGCTTCACGCCCACTCCTTTACCACCTCCCATGTAGATGGAGCACTGGTGCAGGGCAAATCTGCCCAAGCAGAGGGCGACGAGATCCCCTTTGGCACATCTCTGCGCCTTGTCTTTGAAAGTCCTGTTTTTGAGCGGGATGCCTCCGATGTGGCGTATCGTACTGACGGCGGTTCGTGGGTGAATTACGACTCTGAAGACACCCTCTTTCTTACAGAGGAACATGATGATACCACCCATATCTCCCTCCGGGCTTCAGCTCATGGATATGAAGATGCGTCCCTTGATTTGTAT
>NZ_ASJR01000014.1 GCF_000474745.1 Chitinivibrio alkaliphilus ACht1
TTGCCTTCTGCGGGCCGTCTTCAGCGCCCTTGTAGATGTAAAAATAGGTTCCTTCCGAAGAAATATCATCGGCAAGAGCCTCGCTGACATCAAAAAACAGCGTATCGCGATCACGATCTTCATCTTCCTGCAGACACATGACGCCTGTAAGGGCCGGGCCAACACGGTCTTCAATATGGACAGGGAGCTCAAAGGGGGTTCCGTCGTTATTGAAACTGATAGATCCCTCTCCAGAAGCGGCACCGTCAAAATCAACTTCATCAATGTGTATCCGAACACGGTAATCAGTACGTGAAATAGCAATGTTGTCCGCGGAAAGGGTTTCATCCGTGCCGTTTACGGAGTAATTGATTTCGGTGATATGACTTTCGGTGAAGGGGTCATCGCCGCCGCGAGCTATCTCAAAAAGATAGATGATACCGTCGCCGCGTCCGTCTCCCCGGGTATCCTCAAGATATGCTTCAACAAATTCCGGGTCATTATTTCCCCGTCGATCAAAGGCAACCCACTGGTTGTACTCTTCGGGAGAGTTTGGATCATCTGCACGGTCAATGAGGTCACTCTCACTGTTAATTTTAACATGGGTAAACTCATTGAGACGTTCTGCAGGGAAAAGAGCGGTGTAAATCCCTTCACTTTCGCTTATCTCAAGGGCTTCCAAGGTGGTGCTGTCACTGTCGTTTCCGCGAAAAACCAAGGTTGGTTCTCCAGCTGCAAAGCCCGTTATGGGTTCGGTGAAAGCCAATTGAAAGGTATCCACTTGATTCTCCTGTCGTGGATCGGGTATGCGGTAGAGGGGGAGATTATCTCCATCTTCCACGGCGGGGCCCGTGCGGTCATCCACGGCATCCGTAAGCTCAGTCTTTTCTCCGTCATTGTTGAAAAACACCGTGGCTGATCCCGTGGCATCACCGGAAATGGCATCGGTATCTACCACAATAAGTACTAGCCCCTCTTCTTCTTCAATGGTTATTCGTGCATCATCGTGCTGGATGGTGACATCTTGCCCATCTATTTCGTATGAAATATGGGTGATATGGGTGTGATCAAAGGGATCATTTCCCTCTGCAATTTCAAAAAGGTAGAAGAGCTGGTCTCCCACACCATCACCTTCACTATCGCGGTGATAGGCATAAACATATTCAGGGTCATTATTACCGACACTGCGTATGGGGCGCCAGAGGTTGTATTCTTCGGCGGCATTTGGCTCATCTGCCTGGTCGCGTACAGGGCCTGCGGGGTTTATACGCACAGAATCGTAGGGGAGAACAGTGTGATGATCAAAGATGAAGGTATACACCCCTTCGTTCTCTTCTACACTACTAGTAGTGAGATGTTCTATATTCCCCTCAGTATCTTTAAAAGAGAGATGGGCATGCCCTGCGCTGAGTTCTGCAATGGGTTCGGTAAATTCCAGAACCAAAGTATCCTCTTCGGCATCAGATTCCGGCATAAAATAGGTGGGAAGTACAGCGTCGTCAATGGCAGGCCCTACACGGTCGAGTATGGGCGCATCTAAGGTTATATCCTCACTCTCTACATTATCTCCACTTCCCCATTCGAGAATATAGGAAAACCAAAATGTTGCTCCATCATCATATCCTCCCGTGAGTTCATCGGGATTACTAATAACTATTTCATTTTCTGAGGGACGCACGTCAATGGTGCCACCGTCTAAACGTGGTGCATTTTCAGGCCATGCATATTCAAGATTTTCATAGGAAAGGTCTGTGTTTGAGCCGGGGGAAAATCGGGCGATAATCCGGTCTGCCATACCGTCACCTTCCGTGTCGCGGGCAATGACAGAATCTATGCGCAGGGGATTGCGGAATGCCAGGGGGCGGTGAATAACAACGGAATTGCCCGAAGCATCACTTCCCATAAGCCAAATACGCTCTGCATCCATGCTCTCTGCAAGATCCTTTGAAACGGAAAACTCAAAAACCATCTCATTATCAGATCTTTCTTCCACAGGATCATCTACCCGTTGCCATGTACGCCATGATTCATCAATGGACCAGCGAAGATGATCCACAAGGGTTTCATCTTCCACGGTAATGCGGTAGATCTGACTCTCATTTTCTTCGTCGTATTCTTCTTCGATATTGGTGATGTAAGGATAGATTTCATCTCGTTCAAAACCGTCACAGCTTGCATCTTTTTTGGAGTAATTTCTAACTTGATCTTGAGAATCTCCCGCTGCTCGAAAATCACGCGTAAAATCGAATTTTCCTTTTACGGTACGCAAAATAGAAAGAAAGTCATATCTATAACTGATATTATCATCGGAAACAGAGGGAGCTCGTCCTGCGAGTAAGTCAAAGGCTTCATTAACAGTATTCCAAATATCCTCGCGAGTTTCGATAAATTCTCCATCATCTTCATAAAAATATCTCAGCATACCTCCGTCACCTTGCGTCGATACTGTACCATCGTCTCCAAAGAAGACATCCAACATATGTCTTCTTGATATAGGAAAGTCCAAGATCTCAATGGGCTCCCCTTCAACTGATTTTCGTGATGCATCAATAAATTGCTGAAGAACAACGTATAGATCAGGAATATAGTTGTTATTTCCCATTCCAAATCTAAAACGATCATCATTAAGCATGTTTTCAGCATACGATTGATGGCCAAACACGTTTGCTACGTTACCGATAATACCATTCATTCCTTGGTTGTAGGCAACTATCATGGCTGACAAGCCGAGATATGGGTCAGCCTCTTCTTCTTCGTAGGTTATTTCAATACCTTCTTTCCAGCAAATATCAGTGGCATGAGCAAATACATCATAATTTGCAAATAGAAATAGGCTTGAATAGAGTGCTCCATTTACGGTAGTAGCACTGTTAATACGAGTCATTCCTGAATCAGCGCGGGTATAATACGACATGAATTCATCCATATCAATACCGCTACTGGTAACATCAAGGGCAGAAGAAAGTTGTTCTGTGTACTTAGGAAAGAAATTTGGATAATAGAGGGCCCTGTCTAACCCAGAAGGGGCCTCAACATGAAACGAGGTAAATTCTGTACCATTCAGATGCTCCTCTCTTAAACTTGTTGTTCCCGAAAAGCTTTCCTTAAGGCCAATACCGATCATAACTTGCATATCAATATTTAAATATTCCTGCGCTAGGGCAATTCCTTTCCAATACATATGCTGGGATTTATCTAATTCCAGTTCTGTATTGCTCATAAAAAAGCCTTCTTCTGGAATAGCAAGCTGGAGTTGGGTTTGTCCTAACCACGTATCCATCATACCTGCAGAATACCTACCGCCACGAACCCCTAGACTATCGTAAATCTCAGGACGGTAATCCGGGTCATAAAATTCTGGTAAGTTACTTATGCTATCAAGCTCATCAATGGTGATAGGGTCTTCTGATATCGGGTCATCTGGTGTACCAGGTGACCCCGTTCGTAGTAATAGTTCTTTACTGCCTGAAACAGGCTCCATGTCAGGGGTCGCATTGCCCCAAGGATGAACTAATGATCGTGTGGAATTAGGGGTTAAGCGAGACCCGCCGGTGGGTTGTGCGTTTGTCAAGTAGTATAGATTGACTTCGTTCATGCCATTGTTTTGAGGGTAATTAAGAATCTTGAATTCACCGGAATTTACCCCGTCTGGAGTTCGTTCCCACTCCCAGCCATTATTTAAAAAACGAACGCCCCCAAGAGTCCACGACGAAGGAGTATTATTCGTGATTGACACAGCTCTTCCCGATTGAGCAACTGAGGGTACTACCTCGGCACTACCAAATGATATATACATACACAGTACCACGGAAATACGCCAGAAATTTTCTCGTACAAACGAAGTTGTCTTCCCCACCATACAAACTCCTTATAGGTAGTATCTATTATAGAAAAGGAGGTAAAAGGCTCCTTTATCCCTACCTTTAATATAATGCAAAAAAAATATTTTTCTTGTCTGAGCAGGTAAATTATGATAAAGGGGGAAAAATGCAGGGAACATTTTAAATTTGCAAAGAGTGATATTGTTCTTTCTCGGTATTCTTTTGGAAATATCAGTGGGAGCTTACTTCTGGAGTGTGATGTCGTCCCGTTGTATACACCATGCCTTGCTTTTTTTTAATAAGTGGAATCCTTGTATCTCAGATTTTTGAAAAGCACGGGAAGGAAGAAAATGGAGTATATTGAGCTAATTATCATGGAGACAAAAATAAAGAACCCAAAAGCCCTAATGGGAGGAAAACTGGAGAATATAAGAATAAGGAATCCTGCTCCGACGACCATGGTATTAAAGAGAATAACAGAGCCCTTATTAAACACTGTTTTTCGTAGGGCTCGACGGTTTTCATTACCCCGTTCACGATAATACAGAAACCCAGAGGTGAAGTGTATGGCGTAATCAATACCAATACCCAAACAGGTGTTAATTACAATGACCGTCACCGTGTTTATGGATACCCCAAAAAGGCCCATGAGGGCGTACGTTGTTATTGTAGAGAGTAATATGGGAACGGTTGTAAAAAAACCAATTTTAATTGAACGAAAGAGAAGAATTAAAACAAGGCATACAAAGATAATTGCCAAGGTGAGGGAGGTTACTTGTGTTCGAATTAGAAGGTCCAGCATGGCATTGGTAATGAGTGCCGGTCCCGCAGAGTAGGTCTCCCAGTGGGAGTAGTTGTGGCTAATATGGGCTTCTATATCGTGTGCGAGATGACGATAGTCAAAGTCAGGGTCTTCCATATTGCGGGCAACCACATTCAGGCGGATACGAGTATTATCCGCGTTTATTTGTCCGGAAAGGGCGGTGCGCAGGGTGTCGGGAAGATTGTCTCTATTTTGGAAAAGGACTCGCACGGCAGTTGATGAGAGGGGGTTGTCCGTGAGTTCCCGTGAGGTTTGTTCTACGTAGGGAAGAAGAGAAACCACGGAACCAACGGCGTCTTGCTCATTGATATAGCGGTGTATCTGTTGGAGTTCTTCCCAGGCAGAAAGATCTGTTAAGTTTCCTTCGGTGCGGGAAAGAACCACCGAGAAAAACCGCGTGCCCGAGAAGTGTTCCGAAATAAGTTTGTCCGATTGAACAATAGGGCTCTCTGCGGAAAACATAGAGATTGGATTTGTTTCAAAATAGATTTGACGAAGACCGAAAAAGGCAACACCGACAATGCAGAAGAGGGCGGCTCCATGGAGCGGGCCACTGAATATATAGTGCGTCACTACAGCGTAGAGCTTGCTTGAGGGTTTCCGTATGCGTTCTTTGCGAAATCGAACGGGGTGTTCTTTTTCATAATAGAGAAAAATGGGCAGAAGCAAGAGAGAAAAAAGCAAGGCAAGCATTACGCCGAGCCCGGTGAATATACCGAAGGTTCGTGTCCATGATATTTCTGAGAATATGAAGGAGCTAAAGCCAATAAAGGTTGTTATAGAGGTGAGTATAATGGGACGCAACAGCTCATGATAGGTGTTTTCCAAGGCCCGGTCAAAGGGCAGTTTGAGACGCCATCTTAGACGGGAAAACGTTTTTAGAAGGTGGATGGAGTCTGCCACTCCGATGGGAAAGAGTATTACCGGTATGACCGAGGTAACTACCGAGAGAGGAACTCCCAGCCATCCCATACTGCCAAAGGTCCATACAACGGCAATACAGATAACAAGAAGGGAAATAAATACGTAGAGCTTTCGTTTAAATACCAAGTAGAGAAGAAGGGTTGATATTAAGAGAGAGAGTGGTAATAGTATCGTGAAATCAATTTCCGTACGTTCACTGATAAAAAATGACATGGCCGTACCGCCCGTAATAGATGCGGTGCGATCGGTGCGACCGTCTTCTTGACGAGTTACCTCCACAGCTTTTCTAACAATGGTAGAGCGATCCACTTCAGGGTTCATTTCTAGTACAAGGGAGAATGCTCGTCCATCCTCTGATATAAGAGACCCTGCAAGATCGGGATAGGAGTTAATTCTCTGTAAGAGTTCTTCCTCTGTTTGGGTTGTATCAACAAGGGGTTCTCCAGAAATACGGGGAACAATACCGCCAACCCGCTTAGGGATATGCAGACTGCCAATGTGGGCAACACTGGAAAAGGCAGGAGCATCCGTAATTGAGAGCGTACCGTACTGTTTTCCGAAATGTTCCACCATTTCAATACGTTCATGTAGCGAATAGGGGCTGTCTTCAGGAAAGGTAAGTAAGGCGAGTAAGGTGAACGGGCTGGTAAATTCCTCTTCGAGGCGAACCAGTTGCTGGTACTCTTCCAGGTCTCGGGGGACAGATTTCATGGTGTCATTATCAATCTCGAGACGGGTCAGGCCCACCCCAAAAAAGAGGGTGCCAAGGAAAACGGCACAGGCAATGATGAGGCGATATTTGATAAGATATGCTACAATTTTATGAGTAATAGGCATTCGGTGCTACCTCAATTTGGTCTACGCCATGAAATGAACTTCTAAAATAATTGATGTGCTGCAGGGCAAAAGTAATTATCGTAATTTCAGCAAAAAGGGAGAAAACATAATGTTTCCTCCCGTACGTCATAGATATTGCAGAGCATACACTTAGAATTGAGTAGCCCACAATCCGTGCTTGTTGCAAAATTCCCGTACTTCTTGAATTTCATCTTCAATGGTAAAGGTGGCAACGGCCCGGGGGGTTTCACCACTAACGTAGGCTTCAGTGAAATCATGTCGGTAGACCTTGTCACCCGCAAGAACTTCAATAAAAAGAATATAATGTTCAGCGGTCATGGGATGATCAACATCGCCAACTTTCACGGTTACCTGATTTCCTGAACGTTCTACTACGGGAACGTGTTTCTCATTTCCCGCATCAACGGTTTTGGGAGAAAGTTGTTCCATATCTTGTCCGCAACACACAATCGATGGTTTTCCGTCCCAGAGAGACTCTACGATATTGCCGCAGATAGAACAGTAGTAGATACCTTTTTTTACAATGCTCATACAAAACACTCCTGTTGGTTAAAACTGTGTATGTTACTTTTCCCCGAAAAAGTCTTTAAGACCATCAGAGTCCGGTTTCATGGCTGTGTCACCCTTGTTCCAGTTTGCCGGACACACTTCACCATACTTTTCTGTGTATTGGAGAGCATCAACAATGCGCAATGCCTCGTCAACACTTCTTCCCAAGGGGAGGTCGTTTACAACCTGGTGTCGTACCGTACCTTCTCTGTCAATAAGAAAAAGGCCACGATACGCAATGCCGGCATCTTCAACCAACACATCAAAATCACGGGCAATATCAGCGGTTTTATCCGCTATGATCGGATATTTCACACCGGAAATACCTCCTTCAGCAACAGGGGTATTTAACCACGCGAGGTGACTAAAATGAGAGTCTGTGCTGGCTCCAATAAGCTGAACATCACGTTGTGCAAACTCGTCCAGTTTTTCATTGAAGGCATGAAGTTCCGTGGGACACACAAAGGTAAAGTCAAGTGGGTAAAAGAACAATAGAATATATTTTCCCTGGTATTGGGAAAGGGAAAAATTCTCGATAATTCTATTTTCCTGTACCGCAGTTGTGGTAAACGATGGTGCTTTTTTTCCAACAAGTACACTCATAGAAAACTCCTTTTATAGGGTGTTACACTGGTTACATATTCCTTTTACAGATAATTCGTATTCGAAAACGGTAAAGCCATCAGCAAGATCTTGTTGCGGCCCTGCGTATGAAGGGGTAAAGTCAAAAACCTGTGCACATTTACGGCAGAGAAAATGGCCATGCGGGGATGTGTTGATATCAAAGCGAAGCGATGTTTCATCTACGCCAAGGCTCTGAACGATACCCGATTTTTGAAATTGCTGAATAGTATTGTATACGGTTGTTCGCGAAAGGGTGGGGATTTCCTTTTTGAGGGCAACATACACATCGTCTACTGTAGGGTGGATTCTGTTATGAGCTAAAAAATCATAAATGGCAATCCTTTGGAGAGATGGTTTTATTCCTTTTTCCTGTAGGATGGTTGCCGCAGAATTTTTTGTCATGTAAACACTCCAAATTTGTAATCGTTACAGATAATATATATAAAAAGAAGAGGGCGCGGGAAAAGAAAAAATTATTTACCTTTTTTAAGGTGTTTCTTCGAAGGAAGTTTCTGCGCTTCAGTTCCGATGGTTTCATATACATAGTTTGCTTCAATAATTGCCTTTGGATCTATGTCAGAAACCAGGGCGCAAACGCGGTTGTAGAGAACGCGGTTTGTGATACAGTAGATTATCTTACGATTTTCCTTAGTATATCCTCCTTGGCCGTAGAGGTAGGTAAGGCGGAGGTTCAACTCTTCGATTAAGGCGGAACTTACTTTTTCAGGAATACGTGAAATAATAAAGAGCGACCGTTCGTGGCGTGAACCGTCAATTACAAAGTCAATCGTCTTTGATGAGACATATAAAAGGGCCACGGAAAACATGGCTTTCTCTAAGGAGATCATCCAAACAAGAATAAGGAGGGTGATGCCATTTACGGTGAGAAGAAACGCGCTTATTCGTATGTTAAACCGCTTTGCAAAAACCATGGCCAGCATTTCTATTCCCAAGGCACCGCCTCCCTTAATAACCAAACCAATTCCAGTGCCCAGTATTACTCCGCCATATATAAGAATAAGCACGTCACTATCAGTAACAGCAGAAGCTCCTTGAAAATAAAACATCGCCCCTGTCATGCAGAGAATTCCAAAGGCCGTTTTCAGAATAAACTCTGGGTGAAAATAGAGGAGTGAGTAGGCAGCCATAAGGGTGTTGAGTAAGAGAATGGGGATCCATAGGGAAATATCGGTAATAAATGATATGATAATGGCTAAGGAAAAGACACCACCGCCTACCAGCTCATTTGGCGCAAGAATGAGCTCGATGCTTACTGCTACGGCACATGCACCAAAGGCGATAAAGAGATAGTCCCGAATTATTTTAAGGAGTAGGTCCATTGTTCCCCCGTGGTAAGGTTTCTTCAAATATATCTTGTGGAGCTGTGCGTGCTGATATCGGTTGTGTACTATGAATGAAAAATAAATTTTGACACGGAGAAAAACCTCATATATATTATGTGCGCTTCTTTGGACAGGGGCCCATAACTCAGTTGGTTAGAGTAGCGGACTCATAATCCGTTTGTCCCAGGTTCGAGTCCTGGTGGGCCCACCATCCGTCCGCAATATAAAGAATGCTGTTGCACTTGTTATCTGGAGGCCGTGTGGACACCCAAATTCTGATAGATCTTGAAAACCTTGATAGAGAGATCGCACGGTTACAGAAATCCAAAAAGACGATTCCCCGTGAGCTTACTGAAATGGAATCTGAGCTCAGCGCTCAGAAAAGCGCCTTAGAGGAAGCTGTGGCTCATAGGAAGAATCGTGAGCTTGAGTGCGACCATGTAATTCATAGTATTGATGCAAATATGGAAGCCCTTGCAAAGAGTAACGAAAAATTATCTCAGGTAACACGTGAGCGTGAGTATGATGCGGTGCTCAAGGAGTTGCGTGATCGTAAAAAAATGATCGAAAAAGATCGAAAGCGCCATTCTCGTATATTAAAGGAGTGTGATGCTGCTGTGACAGCCCTTGAGGAAGCACAGGCTACCTTCGATTCACTTTCTGCAGAACTTCAGCCTAAGATTGATGCACACCGTGAACAGCTCAGTTCTATTGACACGGATATCCGTGCCGTGGAAGAG
Source organism: Chitinivibrio alkaliphilus ACht1 (assembly GCF_000474745.1). Classification (NCBI taxonomy): domain Bacteria; kingdom Pseudomonadati; phylum Fibrobacterota; class Chitinivibrionia; order Chitinivibrionales; family Chitinivibrionaceae; genus Chitinivibrio; species Chitinivibrio alkaliphilus. The sequence continues at coordinate 9,662 of NZ_ASJR01000014.1, forward strand.
AAGCGTCCAGCCCTTATTGCACAAATACCTGAAGTATTTCGTGTGGTATATGATCGTATTCAGGCAGGGCGAACGAATGGGCGTTCCCTTTCTCATATTACCGTAGATAGTACTTATTGTACCTATTGTTATCAAGTTATTACGCCAAAAGTTGCCCATGATGCGCAAAAATCAGATAGACCTGTGCTGTGTGAAAATTGTGGTTCAATTTTTGTTGTAAAATAATTTGCATTTTTGTGTGGCCCTATGTATATTATGACCGTTGTTTGAAAGAGATAAGTATGCACCCGTAGCTCAACTGGATAGAGTACCTGACTACGAATCAGGCGGTTTGGGGTTCGAATCCCTGCGGGTGTACCATTTATATAAGCCCTGGTTTTCCGGGGCTTTTTGTATATCATGAAAAATACTACATCATTTTTACCTACTACTGCTTCCGAACACCCTCAAGGTGCGGGTACTCCCTTTGATTTTGTTATTATTAGTGGAGATGCCTATGTTGATCACCCTTCGTTCGGCGCAGCTCTTATTGGGCGTGTGGTCCAGTCGTGTGGATATTCCGTTGGTATTATCCCACAGCCCGATTGGCATGACCCACAGTCGTTTCGTGTGTTGGGAAGACCACGGGTCGCCTTTCTCATAAGCGCCGGAAATATGGATTCCATGGTAAGTAATTATACCTCTGCGGGAAAACCGCGTCGTAGGGATAGTTTTTCTCCCGGGGGACGTGGAGGAAGGCGTCCGGATAGAGCCACCTTGGTCTATACTACCATGGCAAAACAGGCATACAAAGGGGTTGCTACAATTATCGGTGGGGTAGAAGCATCTCTTCGTCGTATGGGGCATTATGACTATTGGTCTAATCGGGTGCGTCACTCTATCTTACAGGATGCCAAGGCGGATATGTTGCTCTATGGTATGGCTGAGCCTGCTCTTTTAGAGCTCCTACGTCGCCTTCGTCATGGAGAAGAGTTACGCAGTATTGAGGATTTACGTGGTTCTGTGATAAACCGAGCTGTGGTTCCTGCCCATGCACGGTCCTATATCTCTCTTCCATCATTTTCTTCTATTCGACAGGATCGACACGCTTATGGACGTTCTTTTCTCGTTCAAGCTGAAGAGAATGACCCCTTTCGTGGGCGAGGGCTTATTGAAAAGGACGGTGCGCGGTTTATTATTCAAAACCCTCCTGCCCATCCGCTTACTACGAAAGAGCTTGATGATTTCGCCGAACTTCCGTACACCCGCCGATGGCATCCCATGTATACGCACGCGGGCGGAGTGCCTGCCTTGAAGGAAGTACAGTTTTCTCTCTTAAAAAGTCGTGGCTGCTTTGGGGCATGCAGTTTCTGTGCAATTACCTTTCACCAAGGGCGCTATATCCGCTCACGTTCTGAGGAGTCCCTAGTGCGTGAGGCGTGCCATCTTCGTGACGATCCAGATTTTAAAGGGATTATTCACGATGTGGGTGGTCCAACGGCGAACTTTACGCATCCCTCCTGTGATGGTCAGGAAGAGCGAGGGCTGTGCAAAAAACGACATTGCCTGTACCCCACGCCATGTAAAAAATTGCGTGTTGACCACCGCTCATACCTCTCTCTTCTTCGAAGATTACGCGCACTACCAGGCATAAAACGAGTCTTTATTAGATCGGGTATTCGGTACGATTATCTCTGTGCAGATCCTGACAAAAACTTCTTCTCAGACCTCGTAAAATACCATGTGAGCGGTCGTTTAAAAGTTGCTCCAGAACATTGTGATCCCGAAGTTCTTGCCTGCATGGGCAAACCATCCATCTCTGTTTTTGAAACCTTTCATCGGCAGTATCGTCAGTATACTGCTGCGGCGGGAAAAAAACAGTATCTTGTGCCGTATTTTATCTCCTCTCATCCGGGGGCGACCCTGCATCATGCCATTGCCCTTGCCGAATATATGCGGGATGCCCATCTTCGGGTTGATCAAGTGCAAGATTTTTTACCAACGCCGGCAACCCTTTCAACAACCATGTATTACACCGGGATAGATCCACGTACGGGAAAGTCGGTGTATGTTCCTCGGAACGCACGGGAAAAACGACTTCAACGGGCATTGTTACAGTATTATAAAAAAGAAAATGCACCGCTCGTTCGCGAGGCTCTCAGAAAAGCAGGTCGTCATGATCTCATTGGACGGGGTAAGCGGTGTCTTGTTGGGCGGGGGTAAGGGCTTATCGTCCCTGTTCGATTCGCTGTATTAAGAATTCTGGCATCTCAGCGTCATGCATTTTTTTCTTATAGGCATCAAGATCGTAGGAGAGACGTACATATTCGAGTGATCCAATATCTGTATCAAGGATCACATAACATGCTCTACTGTCTCCATCGCGGGGCTGTCCCACGCTTCCGACATTGACAATGTAGCGAAAATCTTCTTTTTGGTTATAAAAAAATTCTTGATCCTTGTAAATGCGGATATTGTGAGAGTCTCCATTGAGTTCAATAATTCCAGGGACATGGGTGTGGCCGTTAAAACAGAATTTTGTTTTAAAAAAATTGAAATTAAAAAGGGCGTCTTCCACGGAGGAAATATAAAACCACTGGTAGGGGTCGTAGGGGGTTGCATGGACTGCGGTGTAGTTTGCTTTTGTATATGTAAGGGGCAGGCTGTTTAGAAATTCAAGGGAGTCTTGACTGATAACAGTACTGGTCCAGACGATTGCATGGAGTGCATTGGCGTTGAAGTTGAGGTTTGCCGTGGGCGCAAAGACTGCAGAGTCGTGGTTGCCCATAAGAGTGACTTCGCATTGGGATCGTATGGCAGCAACACATTCATTGGGGCGTGGGCCATAGCCTATGACATCACCTAAACAGATGATTGAAGAGATGTTTCTCTGTGTAATGTCATCAAACACACACTGTAGGGCATCAATGTTTGCGTGGATGTCTGATATAAAAGCAGTTTTCATTCACGGTTATCCGGTTTTGAGCATAAAGCTGAACTTACTGTTTCCTATTTTTATTTTATCGCCGTGATGAAGAATTGCTTCTGATACTTTTTTGTCATTTATTTTGAATTTTCCTGTAAACTTGTTTGAGGCACGAAGGATATGTTCTCCCTCTGATGATACACGAAGGGTGGCAATCTTTCCTGCCGATAAAACCCCACCCTCTACGTAGATATCATCGTCATCCGTATTGCCAAGAGTCATGGGGGTTTTGTTTATTTTGTAAACGATCTGTCGTTCTACCTCAATAAGTATTCCCCGATTTTCTGTGGTGTACTGAGAGATATCCTTACTATTCTTTTCTTGCTTGGAATTCTTGTCCGAAGATGAAAAAATAAGTGATTCCTCCTCTTCAGCAGGGGGAGGCTCTTCTGATATGGTTACCACAGGGGCTTCCTCATCATGTGCAGGGGTGCCATCAAGGTGGGCAGGCTCCGGTGTTTCTGGAGCCGGGGAGCTACTGTGCGGGGGAATGAGTTCAATGGTGAAATCTCCCACGGTGAGAGCGAATACGTTCTCTACACGAAGCGTCTCAATTTTTTTTCCGTTCATGTACGTACCGTTTAAGGAGCCGAGGTCATGAACCAAGGGTGCTGAGCCATCTTCTGGAAATTCAAACTTAAGGTGTGTTCGTGATACAGCGAGGTCTTGTATGATAATATCGTTTGTTTTGAGTCGTCCAAGGGTTGCACCATCTTTTGCTGTCTGGTATGTTTTTATGGGGGTTGCTTTGTGTTTAATAATAATATTTAGCATAATATGTGCACCGGTTTCATATTTTTAGTTACGGAGTAGTATATTTAAGAATATAATTAAATTAAAAATCTAAAAGTAAAAACTTGCCATGATGAATAAAAAATGTTTTCTCCTTATGTGTGTCTGTGCGGTAGCAGCTCTTTCCTTTGAAGTACACATGGATATTCCTCCCCGTGAAGTTCTGCTGCGACGGATGGATTCTCTTGAAATATCAATTCAACGGAAGCGTCGCCAAGGCGAGTCTGTGTATGATACACAGCGGGAGATGGAGCGGGTTCGTTGGGCCTTGGATCAATATATTTCTCAAAGTTTACGTGCGGAAGAGGAGACTGCTGATACGGAGTCCTCTGGCAACAGCGCAGGAAGGCGCATTTTACTTTTTTTGCGCAGACAAGTGCTTTGGATATTCTAATCCTTATTACCGGTGGAGTTGCAGCCCTATCAATACTCTCTGTTCTTTTAGTATATGGCGGTAATCGCTTAGCCCGAAAAAAGCAGGGTGGAAAGCGGTCTGCGTCGTATAAGGCTCCTGCGAAAAAAACTCTTTCGAGATCTACCGCACCTTCTCCGCTGGAGAAAAAAAACATGGGGGAGGGAGTGGCCCCCGCTGCTTCTTCCTCACCGCCTCCGGTAGAGTCTTTTAGTGATATCTGCGCACGTATGGAGCAGGTGTTACGGAAAAACCAAGAGGATTCCTCCGAAAGCCAGCGGAGAGAGACTCCTCTTCCCAGGGCTTCCTCCACCTCTGAAGGCGTATCCCTGTCTTCGACAGAGCAAGAGAGCTGTGATACAAGGAGTGAACAGAAAGAAAAAGAGGATACCTTCGTAGAGGGGCCTTCCATTAATGCTGATTTATCCGTTGTTCGGGAGGAAGAGCAGAAAGAAAAGGAGCATGAAGATTCCCCTTATGTCGCAGATACGACGTTCTGGAAAGAGAAGCGTTCTCCCATGTCGCCCCTTTATGCGCGCATACTGAAGAAGCATGAAGCTGGAAGCAGCGAGCGTGAGATTGCTCGGGAGCTCTCTTTGAGTATCGACCAGGTTCGCTTAATTCTTTCTTTGGCGAAAAAGTAACCCATGGCTATACCGGATGTATCAGGGGTATTGCAGGGTGCTCCTCGGTATCACGGGGGGGTTACCTTGGCGGCGCGGGGAAATCGTGATGGTTATTTCTATGTGTCACTTCCCGCAGGGGGTGCAGCGCGTATTCCCGTTGCTCGGGGTAGCCTTACCGCAACGGGGGTGTTTATTGCGGAGGATAATCTTCCCTTTTTAGAGCGGGTGCCCGGGGAGTCAAACTCTGACTTGTCAGTATTGCAGTTACTTGGCCGTCATTTTGAGTCAGATACAGAACGCGTTGTTGCCATGAAAACCGTGATACACGATCTTTCTGTGATGTTAGAAGAGTCTGGAGAAGTACTTCCCCGTGAACTTCTTTCTGAGGCGGAGCAATTACGATCTGCTCTTTCGTACTCCCAGTCATCCTCTGAACTTACTCGACAGTTTGAGTTGTTTTTTCCACGCTTGATTTCCTATGCCGTGAGTATCGGTGGATTTGAAAAAACGGTTCTGAATGCCTTGTTGAAACAAGTTGGTCCACAGCAGGTATACGAAGGGGGACTGGAAAGTGATGTTTCCTTGGTAACGGCTATCGTTACCACTATCACAGCGCGGTTTCCCTCCTTGCGGGGGCATATTACCCGTAAACATATTGCTACATCGGGAGGGGCCTTTCTCTCACTTTCTAATCAATTTCCTCAGTTGCAGAGTCGGGGAGAGATGGCCGCACATATACAGGCGTATTTGGTGCAGTCTACGCCTGTACTACTTTCCTGTATACATCCGCACCACGTGGCTGACACGTTGATTCAACATGAAATACCCTTTTCTCCGTGTTTTTTTACACTTCTTGAAAAAGCCCTTGTTCCCTACGCTGGGGAGGAAAAACCACACTGTTGCGCTGAGGCCCTCTGTACTCTTTTTGAGTATTCCCGAAGTGATCTCGATGAGGCACGACTGGAACAGGTTCTACAGCGGGCGGTCTCATCCCTGTTTACCCATCGTAGCTTAGAAGAGGCCTTTCACGATTTACACAATTGTCCCCCCCTCACATCGACTGCTCGTGAGAGTATTGTTCTTTCACAGGGCTTGGAGTTTTTTCAACAATGTATCGATTCGTTTCTCCATGGTGCTCACGGGGTGTTTCCGCAGCAACTTCTCCATACCTTGGGGTATTATGATAGTGGGTTGTTGAAAAATGAGCCCAGTGAGGCCCCTCCGAGCATTGGAGTGTTTCTTCGAGCTCTGCAGCCTCCCATGGTGAGTGATACCTACGAGGAGTTTCATCGTGAGCGTGTCTTGTTTCAAGAGTGGCTCAGTGGTTTCTATCTCTTTACTCGTCGATATGAGCCGTGCACAGGAGAGTGCGCCTGGCGGTTTCTTTTGCCACCCTTGAAAAACAACGGATTTGGTATTACCCTGTTGCGTCGGCGTGAAAAGGGGGGAAGCGGGACATCCCGTGAGGGTGTGCTCTCCTTTGAAACAGAACATGTGCGTATGGGGCGTGTTGCTGGAGAGGTTTTTTATACCACGCGCTGTGTTACAGCGGTTGTCCTACGTACTGCTGAACTTGCAACATATCGACTCTTGAGACAGCGTATCGCATTGTTATCCCGAAAACTGGAACTCCTCTGCGGAGCAGTGGTGCCTGTGCACGTAAAAAACTGGGAAGAGTCGCACGAGGATGTATCCGGACATACGGAGTATTCGGTGCGGGTATGAGAGAGCAGAGAAAAAAGGCTGCAGCCATACAGTACACAGATGAGATGGAGGCTCCACGCCTTGTTGCACGTGGTGATGCTGAGGTGGCAGAACGTATTATTGCTCGTGCCCAAGAGGCTGGAGTTCCTGTGTATAAAGCCCCCCTTGTGGCAGAAGCTCTCGGATCTCTTGCCCTCCAAGAAGAGATTCCTGTTGAATTATATCAGGCTGTTGCTGAAGTATTGGCATATGTGTATACTGTTAAAAAGGAGAGTGGCGAATGAAGAGTGCCCTAGCTGTGTTTTGTGTAGCGATGCATTTGTATGCAACCCCGTTGTTACTGTTGGTGGGATCTTCCCGTCCCGGCGGAGATATTCATACAGCAGAGATCAATCGCGGTCTTCGCAATATCTTTGATATGAGTAGTGAGGTGACCCTCCTATCAGAACATTCTTCCTCTCTTTTGAAGCGTCAGTTTTATCACAATGGTAAATTTCGCATGGACGAAGGTCTTTTTTCCTTTACTCGCCAAGAGATTCAGAATGAAGGGTATATTCTCCTTGCCGTGGTAGAAGAGTTTTCCCTGGAGCCGACACGACGGATTGCCTTTTCGCCTGTGGTACGCCATGAGGGGGTCTATTCTATTCGCTATGTGTTGTACGATATTGCCGTGGGAAAACCGGTTTTTGCAACAACCGTGACAAGTTCAGTAAGTGAGGTGTCCCGTATTCTTCTTCCGTGGAAAGATGCCACATATCGTGCCCGACCATCGGCGCAGCAACGGCAACAGTACCACACAGAGATGGTACGAGAAAACCTGCATCAGGCAGAGCAACTTTTAGTGCCGCGTTTGGAGTTGTGAAGAAAACGATTTTTGTGCAGTATTGATTTTTTTGTATCATGAATATATAATAACGTATATTAGCGGGAGCAGTTTTTATGCAATTCCGTCTTGCTTCATGCGTTGGAGGTACTGCTTGGCAAAACACCGGACATACAAGAATGTCTTTGATGATCCTGCCGAATTCGGCAAGCTGAATGAACTTGTTCTTTCAGCCATACAGGATTTTACAGACTATCGGCAGGGGAATCTTACGTATGGTGAGATTATCTATGTACTGGAGTGCATCCTCGACTCCCTGCGCGAAACATCGGAAAAAGAGGCGTTGAAAACCAAAATTACAAAGCGCTTTGGTGAGGCACCTTCCTTTTCACTATTACTTGCCTCCCATGCCCGTCTTGTGGAAACCCTCCTCAAAAAAAGATTATTACTACAGAGGATGAGCTGTACGTGATGTACGGAGAGGAGTAGGTATGCTTGCAAAGGGTTCAAATGAAATAACCGCATCCTTTCCTTCAACTATGGAATATGTACCCATTGTCCGAGAATTTGTTGCTGATTCATTACGACAGTATGGATTTACGGATAAGTTTTCCTACCGAATGGAAATAATGGTTGATGAACTTGTGGTCAATGCGGTGCAGTATGGAAGTCTATCGCAGAAGTCACGGGTGGATTTGGCTGTTGCTGTGCTCACTGATCATGTTTCGCTGGTTGTGAAAGATGAGGGGGGTACCCCCGAGAGCATTAGTGAAATGCAGGAGAGCCTGCTTCATTCTGCCACGGGGTGTGAGACAAGATCTTCCCGCCTTGGTCTTGAGATTGTAAAAATGCTCGCTGAGTCTGTAGAAGTATCTTCTGAGGGTGAGACCGTTACGAAAGTTCGTGTGCAAAGGAAAGGGGGGAACTGTGAGTCTCCTGCGGTATGAATTAAGTGATGAATATGATGATATTAGCTTTCTCCATCTTCCCGGAGATTTTAATGCCGCTTCTATGGAAGAGTTGACCGGTGTGATGCAGTCCCTTTTTGCAGCAGGTCGCCCCTTTGTTGTGGTTGATTTGGCTGAAGCAGAGAGTTTACGCGGGGCAGTTATTGGCGAGCTTATGGAGTGGCGTCGAAAGTTTATTGCGGAAATCGACGGGGAATTCTGTTTTTGTGGCGCCTCTCAGAGTGTGGAGCGTGAAATTCGTGAACTTGATGTGGATAAACTATTTCGATTGTTTCCCGACCGCCGTTCTGCTGTGAACTACTTCTTCTGGGAGTTTAAAGGCCAGGTTGATACGGTTATTTTATCTATCCCCGGCTCCCTTGACTTAGTGCCCGCCACACGGAAATTTATTCGTAAGGTTTGTGAGGCAAAGGCATATTCTGGTCGTGAATCATTTCAAATAGAAACTATTGTGGACGAACTTTGCAATAACGCGATTGAACACGGCGCAAGCGGAGGTGGTAAAAGTATTGAGCTTGCTGTTGCGGTTGGACGTAAAAAGGTTGATATCAATATTTCCAATGGCGTTGATGTGGGCGAACGAAACTATTCTGATATTGTGTCTAATATGGAGCGATATGTAGAATCTCCTAATACGGATGTTTGCGAGTCACGGGGCAGAGGGCTTGCTCTTGTAAAGATGTTATCCAGTGAGTTTGACATAGATGGGTCTGAAAACGGGACCTGTGTACATGTTACTAAAATAAGAGAGGAACGATAAATGCAAAGCAAAATCGAATTGGTTTATGAGGATATTGATGGAGTTGATTCCAGTAAGCTTATTTTATTACAAGGCGATTTAGATGCAACCAATGTGGAGACAGTGGTAGAAAATGTTTTTGGCCTCATCGATGAAGGCTTTGTAAACATTATTGCTGATTTCAAGGAGCTGCGATACGTAAATAGTACAGGCTTAGGAATTCTCCTGCATTTTAGCAAAACAGCAAAGGAACGGGGTGGATCATTTAAGGTTTGTTCTGTGAATGAAAACGTGTACGAGATTATCGATATTATAGGTGCAACGACGCTGCTTGATATTTACAACACCCGCGAAGAAGCAATTAATTCTTATAAGGAGTAACCCCTATGATATTCCTAAGAAGGGTTTTACTGTTCTTACCGATTCTGATTATTATCTTTTTTATTCTGAAGGCCCTCGATGTAGAATTTCTTGATTTTGACCGTGGAGAGCCCTTTGTGACAATTGGGCGAAGTACCTACACAGAGCAAGATTTGGAAAGCGTGGCTCGTGTAAAGCGGTTGTTCCCCATAAAAAAAGAGTCCCTGCGCTTTCCCGGAGAACGGGATACGGTTACCTCTCTCATAGAAACGGTCTTGTTCTATGATGAGGCGCGGCAGTATCGTAACAGCTTAAAGGGTACGGCCCGATGGGATCTGTTTCAGACCTTTTGGAAAGGGCGAACTTTTTTCCTTGATATTCTGGTTCGAAATAATGGTTTTAGTGATGAAGAAATAGAGGCGCATTTTGAGGAGAATCGGGACTACTTTCTTGCCTTGGACGAGCGCTTGGGGGCTGATACCTTAGCAGCACTTCGTCCTGCCGTGGCAGACTCACTCTTTCTGAAACACCACAAACCAACCCAGGAGTTTATCGATCGGATAGAGGGCGATAAATCTGATTCTGAAATTCGTGATATCTGGTTAGAAAGTTTTCGGGTTAACCGGAACGGATTCTTCTTGAATCTTTTTTATGAAAAAGAGTTCGGTAGATCGGTTCCTTCTGATCTTAGCTCTATTGTTGGACCAAATGAAATTGTTACAGAACGTGAGATTGATGAGTTACTCACGTGGTTGCCGCAATATAGTTTTGACGAAGAAGAGCAGTATAATTATGCGCAGTTTATTCTCGCGTGGAAGCTCTTTGGCAACGAGGCTGAGCGACGTGGGTATACACGGAGTAGGGAGTATCGTCGATCCTTTGAATGGTTTAAAAAATATAGTGTCGTTCATCACTATATGAATGAAGTTCTCGATGAACGAGTGGAGCCCTTTGGGTCACTTTTAGATGAGCATTTTATCTTTGCCTATTGGGACCGTCATGGGCAACCCTTGAATGAGTACGATACTGTGGTATACGAGCAGTTACGTTCGCAATACCGCGAGAAAATGAATGACATATCTATCTCCCGTCATATTAACGAAAAGCGTGAAAACACGCGTATCGACTTTATGAATTCTTCAGATGGAGATGAGTGGAATCTTGATGCGGCTCAAATGTTTACCCGCGCTGACTCGCTTCTATCCCAGGGGAATGCCTCGAAGGCACGAGAGCTTTTTACAACCCTGCGTGATACCTATCTCTATACAGATCATGGGTTGATGGCCCTTACTAAACTTGCAGAAATAGAGAAAAAAGAGGGGCGTTTTCGAAGAGCCATAGATGCCTTCCGTGATTATATAATCTTTTCCGGTGATGAGGGTGATTTCTGTAGTGAATATTTTATGATCGCCATGATCTACGGTGATCATTTACATCGCTATGAACAAGCGGCTGCGAATTATGGATGGATTCTGGAAAACTCTGAGCGTTGTAATATGGCCGGAGATGCGGAATTTATGTATCTTCACCTTGGAGAGCCAATTCCGGGCATCCAGGAGTTGAAAGAGCGTGCCTTGCGTCAAGGACAGGATGTTCGATAAATCGAAGGCGACCGGATCTTCTTCCGGTCGCCTGTTTTATACCCTCCCTCTTTCTACATAAGGAGTCTCTATGCAGGTTTGTGGAACACCGTATCGAACCGTGTGGCTTGATCCGGAAGATCAGCGTTGTCTCAGGGTGATTAACCAAAGCCTACTTCCCCATCGTTTTGAAACACTCGCCTTGTATACTCCTCATGATGTTGCTCGTGTTATTTCAGAGATGCATATTCGCGGGGCCGGGTGTATTGGGGTAACGGCAGCCTACGGCATGTATCTTGGAGCATGTACCGCTCCTCAAGATTCGTATCACGATTATTTACATGAGGTTGGAGCATTGCTTACGGAAACGCGTCCGACAGCGGTAAATCTATCGTGGGCGGTACAGCGAATGTTGCGAGTCGCATTGTCGGCTCATTCCCTGCAGATGCTGCAGGATCGTACCCGTGATGAGGCCCAGAAGATTGCCGATGAAGATGTCGCTCACTGCCGTGCTATTGGAGAGTATGGCCTTCCCCTTATCGAAGAAATATATGCGCGTACTCAAAAGCCGGTGGAAATCTTGACTCACTGCAATGCCGGATGGCTTGCCTTTGTTGACCATGGCTCAGCCACAGCGCCCATCTATGCGGCACACCGCCGGGGAATTCCCGTGCATGTGTGGGTCGATGTGACGGGACCACGTAATCAAGGCAGCCGTTTAACTGCATGGGAGCTTCTTCAAGAAGGAGTACCCCATACGATTATTGCTGATAATACGGGGGGGTATCTATTTCAGCATAATGCTATTGATATGGTAATTACCGGAGCCGATTGTGTAACACGCCAAGGAGATGCTGCAAATAAGATCGGTACATATTTGAAAGCCCTGGCGGCTCGTGAACATTCTGTTCCCTTTTATGTCGCCCTTCCTTCATCTACCTTTGATTTTTCCCGCACCGATGGTCTTACGGAAATACCCATAGAAAAACGTGGATCCCATGAAGTAACCTATGCATATGGTGAGAATGATGAGGGTGTTTTTTCGCGAGTCCGTATTGCTCCTGCGGAGAGCCCCGCTGCCAATTGGGGCTTTGATGTTACCCCGGCCCGCTTTATTACCGAGCTTATAACAGAACGGGGACGTTGCGTTCCCACGTGGGAAAATATTCGTACCCTCTTTCCCGAGGCGTCCAGTGCGGGATGAAGGATATTGTAAGTATCAGTGTGAGCTTACGGAGGAAGAGATCCTTCTTCCCACTGATCCTACCCCCTTTTTTCAAGTTCGCCGTGCTCTCTGGAAGTATGGGTATATTGGTCAGTACGATGATGGTATTGGTTTTGGAAATCTGAGTTTTCGCTCTGCCCCTGCTTCTTTTTTTATCTCAGCCACGGCAACAGGTGGGAAAGATCGTCTCTCTGAGGATGATATTGTTGAAGTTATGGAGTGTGATCCCTACCGAAACAGGGTAAGGGCCCGCGGCAAAGCAAGCCCATCTTCTGAAGCGATGACTCATTGGGCTATCTATGAAAAATGTCCTGCATGTTTTGCTGTGATTCACGTACATAGTGCGGATCTATTTTCATATCTTAGAAAAAAATCCTATCCTGCTACGGGAGCTGCGGTTTCCTATGGAACCCCCGCCATGGCAGAAAATATTTCTGCCGTTGTAGACCAATCCCGTGAGGGAGGTGTGTTTTATACCCCCGGTCATTCTGAGGGGGTGTTTGCTTATGGGAGAGATCTTCTCTCTACGTTTCAGAAATTAAAACATCTTCGTATGGAGTGCTGTAATGAGTAAAATCGGTATTATTGGTGGAAGTGGTTTGGACAATCCTGATATCTTACGTAATGCCCAAGATGTAACGGTTGAGACCCCCTATGGTGCTCCGAGTTCTCCCCTGAAGTGTGGAGAAATAGGAGGGGTGCCCGTTGTTCTCATTGGACGACATGGTCGTGAGCATACGATCCCTCCTTCCCAGGTGAACTATCGGGCAAATATTGCTGCCTTACAGGCGGAAGGATGTACCCACATTCTTGCCACTACGGCTGTGGGCTCACTCCGTGAAGAGATCCGTCGGGGTGATTTGGTTATTATTGATCAATGTATTGATTTTACAAAGCAGCGGGCCATGACCTTTTTTGATACCTTTTCCCCTCATGATCCACGTCATACCCCCATGGCAGACCCCTTTGATAGTACCTTGCGAAAAGCCATGATCGATGTTTGTGACACCCATTCCTTTTCCTATCATCCACGGGGAACCGTCGTTACCATTGAGGGGCCTCGCTTTTCTACCCGTGCGGAGTCTCATATGTTTCGTGCATGGGGGGCAGATATTATTAATATGTCCATTGCCACAGAAGCAGCTTTGGCCGCAGAAGCTGAGGTTCCCTACGCAGCAGTTGCCATGACAACCGATTATGATTGTTGGAAAGAAGATGAAGAGCCGGTGAGTTGGGAGGCAATTCTTGCAGTATTTAAAGCAAATGCAGAACGAGTGACGACCCTTTTACAGAAAGTGATTGCCCAGATTGGATAGAAATACCCCCTATGTGGAACAGGCCTATCGTCTTTGTGAGAAAGAGCAAAAGGAAACATGCGGCCACGATTCTGCACAGCGGTACCTTGCAAATCACGCATCCCGGTTTCATCGTATTCAAAATGTATGCCGAGAACTTTTTCCGCATAGAGATACGCCCCTTCTTGATATTGGACGGAGTGGTCTTACTGCTGAACTGGCACAATATTATGAAAATATGACAACCTTGGGGTTTCCCCTTACGCACGATAGGGGAGGGCATCGCGAGATTGAATCCCTCACACTGCCCCATATCGAGTATGATTTACGAAAATGTGAAGATCCAGAAACGTGGCCCGTAGAGAAACGTGACTCCTTTGCGGGCATTGTTTGCAGTGAGGTGCTTGAACACCTTCCAATTGCTCCTGAATATTTCCTGTTGTTTCTGGCGACACTCTTGAAACCGGGAGGACTCCTTCTTCTTACAACACCCAATCGGGCTGATATTCGAAGCAGAATACGATTGCTCATGGGGCGAAATCCTGAAGGCGTAATTCGCTTGTATTCAGATAACCCGGGGCATTTTCGTGAGTATACACGAAAGGAACTCATCCATATGGGAAATCGGGCGCTTTTGCACCCCCGAAGAGTTGTGTCGTGTAATTTTACTCCCTTGCGCGGTGATATCTTTGCTCCTGTGCGGATATTTCCTCCATTTAAGGATTCCCTTATTGCTCTCTATGAAAAGAAAGATGTCCGTAGATAGATCTGGTGTAAATGGTGCTTTTTTTTCCGTTGACCGGAATGTATATTTCTGAAAATTTAACCTTTTTACTCTTGTAAAAATATGCAGAAAAAGATGATCTCATCTTTTTTTTGCCCGAACATTAAAAATAAGCGAGGTCCTTTGTGGTTAAAGGCTATGTAATACTCGAAGACGGAACTGTCTATAAGGGGAAGTCCTTCGGGGCAGAGGGAGAAGCCCTGGGAGAAGTTGTATTTAATACGAGCTTGACCGGTTATCAGGAAATTATTACGGATCCTTCCTATAATCGTCAAGCCGTTGTTATGACCTATCCGCAAATAGGAAATTATGGGGTAAATAGGGAAGATGTTGAGTCTGACCGAGTGCATGTTGAAGGGCTTATTGTACGGGAGGCCTGTGCATACCCGTCTAATTTTACCGCAGTAATGTCTCTTGGAGAGTATTTACGACAAGAGGGCGTTGTGGGGATAGAGAAGGTTGATACGCGGAGTTTAACACGACATATTCGAGAAGCTGGTTCTATGAAGGCTGTGCTATATGCAGGTACAAAAGAGCCTGACGTGGCCGCCCTTGCCAAAAAGGCGCATGAGTGGGAAGGGTTAAGTGGGGTTGATTCAGTACGTGAGGTTACCTGCTCAGAGCCCTATGTATTTACTGGAACCCCCGAACGACCAGTTCCACAGGATGGAAAATACAATGTTGTGGCCATTGACTACGGAGTGAAAAGCAATATTCTACGTATGTTAAGCCGGGCTGGATGCCGAGTGACTGTGGTTCCTGCGCAGACAACGGCAACGGAAATTCTTGCCATGAATCCCCATGGAGTGTTTCTTTCAAATGGCCCCGGAGATCCCTCTGCTGTAACGTACGCACACACCACCATTCGAGAATTAATTGGGACGGTGCCTCTCTTTGGAATTTGTCTTGGACATCAATTATTGACGATCGCTTACGGGGGAGCGGCGTATAAATTGAAGTTCGGTCATCACGGCGGAAATCATCCGATACAAAACAGAACCACCGGTTCTGTAGAGATAACAGCTCAAAATCACTGTTACTGCACGGATATGAACAGCCTGTCTCACACCACTGTTGAAGAGACCCACGTAAATCTTAATGATGAGACCTGTGCTGGAATTAGGGATCGCAAAAACCGTGTCTTGGCAGTACAATATCACCCTGAAGCTTCCCCGGGGCCCCATGATTCGGCGTATCTTTTCCGTGAGTTCATAGACATGATTAACGATTATATTTCAGAAAAAAATAAGGGGTTTACAGAATGCCAAAGCGTACGGATATACACAAAATAATGATAATCGGAAGTGGCCCCATTGTGATTGGGCAAGCCTGCGAATTTGATTATTCTGGTGCACAGGCTTGTAAGGCCTTAAAGCAGGAAGGGTATGAGGTAATTTTGGTTAACTCAAACCCGGCGACAATTATGACAGATCCTGATATGGCTGATAAAACCTATATTGAGCCGGTTACTCCTGCCTGTGTTGAAAAAATAATTAAGAAAGAGCGCCCCGATGCACTCCTGCCTACCCTTGGGGGGCAGACCGGGCTGAACACAGCCATGGCCTGTGCTGAACGGGGCGTTTTGGATCGATATGACGTCGAGCTGATTGGGGCAGATATTGATGTCATTCGCCGTGCTGAAGATCGGAGTGAATTTAAGGCAGCCATGGAGCGTATTGGTCTTGATATGCCCAAATCTGCCTTTGCCTATAACCTTGATGAGGCGTGGGAGATTGCTGAAAAGTTCGGGTTTCCCTGTATTGTTCGTCCCAGTTTTACCATGGGTGGTACCGGTGGTGGTATTGTCAATAACAAAGAAGAGTTTGAAACGGTTGTTGCAAGTGGCTTGCGTAACTCTCCCATCAGTGAAGTACTGATTGATGAATCCATCCTTGGGTGGAAAGAGTATGAGCTTGAAGTGATGCGGGATGCCCATGATAATGTGGTTATCGTTTGTTCCATTGAAAATATTGATCCCATGGGTATTCACACAGGAGATTCTATCACGGTAGCTCCGGCCCAAACCTTGACAGATAGACAGTATCAACACATGCGGGATGCTGCCTTGGCAATTATTCGTGAGATTGGGGTGGAAACCGGTGGATCCAATGTGCAATTTGCCGTGAATCCGGAAAACGGTCGACTTATTGTTATTGAGATGAACCCTCGTGTGAGTAGGAGTTCCGCCTTGGCATCAAAAGCAACGGGCTTTCCCATTGCCAAGTTTGCTGCCATGCTCTCCGTGGGCTACACCCTTGATGAAATACAGAATGATATTACACGGGAAACGCCGGCCTGTTTTGAACCATCCATCGATTATGTGGTAACCAAGGCACCTCGTTTTGCCTTTGAGAAATTTCCTGAAGCCGATGCAAGCCTTGGGGTACAAATGAAAGCGGTGGGGGAAACCATGGCCATCGGTCGTACCTTTAAAGAGTCCTTACAAAAGGCACTTCGCGGCTTAGAAACAGGCCATGTTGGGTTTGAAGCGGCATCCATGCACGCGCTTTCCCCCGAGGATATTCGCCTGGCCCTGAAGCGACTCGATGCAGATAGAATCTTCTATATTCGTGCTGCCCTTGATGCAAAGATATCCGTTGAAGAAATATATGAAATTACCATGGTTGATCCATGGTTTCTGCGTAATATGGCTGACATTGTTACCTTTGAAGAGAAGATACAGCCTTCTGTGCTAGATGCATCAGTGGAAACGCAGAAAGAGATGATCATGGAAGCCAAGCAGATGGGCTTTTCTGATACCCAATTGGCACGGATGTTCCAATTTTCCGACGAAGCAGCCTTTCGTGCCTACCGAAAAGATCTCGGTATTTCTGCAGTGTATAAACTTGTTGACACCTGTGCGGCTGAGTTTGAGGCGTATACCCCCTACTACTACTCAACCTACGAAGAAGAAAACGAGGGCTCACGCAGTAACCGAAAGAAAATTGTCATTCTCGGGGGTGGGCCAAACCGTATTGGACAGGGGATTGAGTTTGATTATTGTTGTTGTCAAGCATCCTATGCCATGGAAGAGTTGGGGTATGAATCAATCATGGTTAATTCAAATCCTGAGACTGTCTCTACGGATTATGACACCTCGGATAAACTCTATTTTGAGCCCCTTACCTTTGAAGATGTAATGAATATTATTGATGCTGAAGAACCGGACGGCGTTGTGGTGCAGTTTGGTGGGCAGACTCCGCTCAATCTTGCAGCACGGCTGAAAGAGGCTGGTACCCCTATTATCGGTACTTCTGTTGAGTCTATTGACCGTGCCGAAGATCGTGACGGCTTTGGTAATTTATGCAAAAAACTCGGGGTGCGTCAGCCGCCGAACGGCATGGCGGAAACGCCTGAGGAAGCAGCGGAAATTGCTGGACGAATTGGGTTTCCTGTGTTGCTTCGTCCCTCCTTTGTTCTTGGTGGACGGGGTATGCGTATTGTATACTCCTTTGAAGAGCTTGAGCAGTTTATTCATGAAGCAAAACGGGCAGGGGAAGATCGTCCCGTACTGATTGATAAATTTGTGGGAGACTCCATTGAGATTGATGTCGATGCCGTATCTGATGGTACGGACTGTATTGTGTGTGGTGTCATGGAACATATTGAGGAAGCGGGGGTTCATTCCGGTGATTCTGCCTGTGTTCTTCCTCCCCATACGCTTTCCCGAAAAATTGTGGCTGAAATATCCCAGATTACCAAAAATATTGCACGGGAACTTTCTGTGGTGGGGTTACTGAATATTCAGTTTGCCGTAGACGGAAATGATGTGTACATTCTTGAAGTAAACCCACGAGCTTCGCGGACTGTTCCCTTTGTGAGCAAAGCCACGGGAGTTCCCTGGGCAAAAATTGCAGCGAAGGTTATGACAGGAATTCCCCTGGCAAATCTTCCTGAAGCGGTGAATCCTCCCATGGATTATTTTGCTGTGAAAGAGGCGGTTCTTCCTTTTAATAAATTTCCTGGAGCGGAAATTATACTTGGCCCTGAGATGAAGTCTACGGGGGAAGTAATGGGAATTGACCGGGATTTTGGCAGTGCGTACGCCAAGGCTCAGGAGGCTGCATATAATGAGCTTCCCGCCAGTGGAAAAGTCTTTATTTCTGTACGGGACAGTATGCGTCGAAATATTACATTCATGGTGAAAAAACTCTATGAATTGGGCTTTTCTATTTATGCAACAGAGGGAACTGCTAAGGCACTCCTGAGCAGTGCAGTGCCCACCATGGAAGTTGCAAAGATTGGTGAGGGAAAACCGGATGTGGTTGATCTTATTAAGGCAAATACCTTTGACTTGGTAATTAATATTCCGGAAGGACAAAAGGCATTGAAAGATTCCAAGCCAATTCGCAGTGCTGCTGTGACCCATGGGGTAACCTATGTTACCACTATTGAAGGTGCTCAGGCGGCGGTTGCAGGGATGGATTCCCTTGATAAGAAAGACTATACGGTAAAACCAATTCAAGAGTATGGACGAGCCTATAAGCGTATCATGGAAGGATTGGGTAAGCCGAGCTTACAGGATAGTCTTTTCGACTAAGGCTTGTCTCTCCAGACTCTATAAAGGACATCCGTGCGGGTGTCCTTTCTTTTATAAGCCAAGAGAACGATCATCAAGAACCCGGTCTTCTATTTCTTTTTTCAGTGCAACCGATGATGCTGAAAGGAGATAGTCAAAGCGCTCATCCGGTGCGGAAATATCAATGGAAAATATGATTTGCGTTTCGGGATACGTCCATTTCGCATAGCCCCGTGTGATGATTCGTTTATAGTATTCAGAGGCGTTGTATCGCAAATTCCATCGTTCTTGACTAATATAGTTATCTGTTCGAGCAAACATGTTTCGTGGATCTATTCCTTTGAATACCGGTTGCCTTCTTCCATATCTCCGTTTCAGAAGCGTGTAAATATCATTGACAAAAGTGAGTGTTTGTGTCCGAATTTCCCGATAGTACTCATCCACGGATATAAAGACATTAAAGTTGAAATCGTACTCTGCCAAATGTGAGAAATCAAAGTGTACGGTGGCTTGAAAAAATTGGTCTTCGTAGAAATAAAAGTTAGTTACTGCGGTATATCCACCAATCTCCTGATTTCGTTGGAACACCTCTATTTCAGGAGTGTTTGGAAAGAGGGGTGTTTCCGTATTTTCCCAGCCTTCTCCCAGGGCAGTGGCAGAAATCTCATCCGGACCGGTTCCCCACTCAAATTCTTGAAACCCCTGAGGCGCTTGGGCCCAGAGAAGAATGGGGATACAGAGGAGGAATATAGTTATTTTCATGGTGATACATCTCCTTTATACCCGTATCGGCATTATTCAGAAGCTTCTGTATGATTTCCCATAAGAAAGGTAACCCCCCCGGCAAGAGAGCAGAGTATTGCTACAATGGATGCTAAGAGCTCCATAATTGTTGCAGAGGAGGGAAAGCCTGCTGCCATGAAGAGCTTACCACCAAATACTTCCTTAACTCCAAAGGGGAGGGGGACCACCATAACGAGTGATATAATGGGGATAATAATAAAAAAGTAGGGAAGTCGATCATGGCTATACATTCCCAGCGCCGCAGCACACAGGATGTGTACCACAATACGGAGTGTTTGAATCGAAAAAGAGTATATTGCAACTTTGCCGAGTATGGAACGCTCACCTCGGTTTTTCCGATTGATAAAGGTTGTTTCGAGGAGCGAGTGAATCTTATCGGCATAGGGGAGCCATTTCAGTTTTTTGATACTGCCTTTTGTTTTTTCTTGCAGCCGTCGTGACAGAAGTGTTGCAAAAATAACGGCAAAGATTGTTGAAAAGAGGAATAGAACCGCCATGGCTGAATACGGTGGTAATCCTCGTTGAATATTGCTTACCAAGAGGATTGTTCCTCCCATGAGAGCAAATATATTTATTACTACCAGGCCGAAAAATCTATCGAGAAACGTAGAGGCAAAGGCGTGGGTTCCTGAATCTCCTCCTAAATGTAGAGCTGTTACTTTATAGGCATCGCCTCCTACCACGCCGAACATGAAATTATAGAAAAATAAGCCCGTCGTATATATTTGCAATGCCTTGAGTGGGGAGATTTCTATGTTCTTCATCTTGAGAAGTTCACGCCACTGTTGCGAGCCCAGTATCATGCTACACCCAAAGACCCCCACGGCTCCTAAAAAAAAGCCCCGATGTGCTTCCGTAATTTCTTGCACGATCGTATCCCACCCCACGGTATATACAATATAGAGAATAACCGTCAGGGTAATGGCGAGTTTGAACAGAAAGAACAGTCCGTTTTTCATGGATACCTTTCAGATAAAGAGTCGCCGCACGGGCTTTGGGTAAAATATATAAGGAGGGGCAGTAAGATGTTAAAAATAGTTCTCACTCGTGGCAGCCCATGGATGAAATGGTTTATGTATCCTGTGCAGAAATTGGTGCGGGAGAGAAATATTGTAAAAATATTGTAATCGAATTGTAAAACTATTGTATATTTCCTCTCTGAATTTTATAAGGAGCCCTTGTGATACGTCATATGATCCTCTTGTTCTCTCTCCTATCGTTACTTTCCACTGTATCTGTCTTTGCTGGTGATGGGGAGAATCTCTCCTCCGAAACAGCTATGGAAACCCTTCCTGAAGCGGCAGCTGAACATGATTTTATGAATGAATTAGAAGGTATTACCCCCTTCACCGAAGCAATACTCGCGCTTCCCATGGTCTTTTTTATTGTGGGCGGTCTTGCCATATTCCTGTTGGGAATGAACTACATGTCTTCGGGGCTCCAAACGATTGCAGGGTCACGACTGCGCAGTATCATTGCGACCTTGACCAATAATCGGTTTTCCGCGGTTCTTGTGGGGTTTGTTGTCACGGTTATTGTGCAATCAAGTAGTATTACCACGGTAATGACCGTCGGGTTTGTGAATAGCGGGCTCATGGTCTTACGTCAAGCCCTTGGTATTATATTCGGTTCGAATATTGGTACCACCCTCACCGGATGGATTATTGCCCTGAATGTGGGGCGCTTTGGTCTTCCTATTCTGGGGATTGCGACCTTTTTCTATCTGTTTTCAAAGCGAGACAGCATAAAATATACGGCCCTTGCCTTTTTAGGGATTGGGATGGTCTTTTTCGGGTTGCAACTCATGACCCATGGGTTTCGTCCCTTTGCAAACTCGCGGGAATTTGAAGCGCTCTTTCTTATTTTTAACACTGATACCTATTTGAGCATGCTTATGTGTGTACTTCTCGGTGCATTCCTCACGGTATCTGTCCAATCGTCCTCAGCCACCATGGGGATCACCATTGCCCTTTCTGTAACGGGGGCAATTCCCTTTGAGACAGCGGCAGCCCTCGTGTTGGGAGAAAATATCGGAACAACCATTACGGCCTTTCTTGCCTCTCTTACCACAGGGGCAAATGCGAAGCGGGCCGCCTATGGACACATTATCTTTAATGTGGTGGGGGTTCTGTGGATTACCAGTATATTCCCCTTTTATATCTCATTTATTGAAAGTCTCTTTGAACGATTCAGCGACACCCTGCAGCTGGTGTATGGAAATGGTGATACGGGGGGAGCAATTGCAGTGAAAATTGCCATGGTGCATACCGTTTTTAATACGGTGAATACCCTGGTGTTTATTCCTCTTCTTGGCCCTCTTGAACGACTCTTATTTAAGCTTGTCCCGCAAGATGAAGAGCAGGGGTTTCATATTACGGAACTTCAAACGTTAAAAATGCATGAATCTCCCACCCTTGCCCTTGCAGAAACAAGTATGGAAATTCGCGGAGTGGCAGAGCAGGTTTCCCGTGCCGGAGCAGCCTTGGAGACATATCTAACAGAACGAGATTCTGCGCGGGAGAAAGCAAAAAATACGGTTTTTGAAATTGAAGAGAAGGTCGATTTATATCAAAAAGAACTCTCTGATTTTCTGGTGGAGCAGCTCTCTACAAAAGAACTCTCCCATGATGTGGTACAGGCGATTCAGAACCAATTTCGTGTTATTGACGATTATGAGAGTATTAGTGATTATTATGTGACGGCCCTGAAGCGGCTTATTAAAATAGAAAAGAAAAAGTTATTTCTTGATGAAGATGAGCGTGAAGAGATTTTACGTCTTCATCGTCGGGTCGGTTCTGTGCTTGATTCTCTGCGTACCTATTCGTGTCATGAAGGGTGCGAGAAGAAGGGCGAATTATTGGCAGAGCTTGAGAATATTCGCTACATGATTAAGGACATTCGTAAGAATAACCTCAATGCCTTGAAAAATAGAAACCGTGATGAGAATGTCTTTATCTCACTTACCTTTGCGGATATTCTTACGGCGTATAAAAAGATCAACAACCACTTTCTTAGTATTCTTGAATTGGCAGAATAAGGTATTCCCCCGGAAGCGTCTCTTCTGGGGGGCGATCGAATAGCTAAGATCCCCGTTTCAATACGTAAAAAAATATAGCGAATCTACCTCGCTCCCCGTCTTTTGACTGGGAGCGTCTCACTGTTTCATGTAGCAGAGCCAGAAAGCCCAAGAGATGCATTCCCCTTAGAACACTGGAAAGAGTTGCAAGAAAAAATGATGCCCTCGTGTTTCCACAAGGCGGCGGCAGAGCGTAAAACTGGAGCCTCGTCGAGCACGAGAAGGGGTCAGAGCGTAAAACTGGAGCCTCGTCGAGCAACGAGCCCTGAGTGTCTATATTAAGTGAGACAATATTCTATATTAATTTTATTACCTATCGGGGCAGAAAAACAGGAGATCAAAAGTGGAAAGAAAGAATTATGAGAGATCATCGACATCGTCTGGTGTTGCTGGGAAAACGAGTAAGTCAACGGAAGTGCTTCCGGACAGCTCCCGAAAAACGAAGCGTCCTTCTAAGACAGTGGCCTATAAGTTATCAGTATTATCTGCAATAGCGAAACTAAAGAAGGATGACCCCACGCAAATCGGTGCGTACCTGCGTTCAGAGGGGCTTTTTTCAAAAACAGTTGAAAGGTGGCAACAAGAGCAGGAACAAGGTCTTTTAAATAAGCATCGTGCGGGAAATTATTACGAAACGAGATAGAAAACTTGAAAAAAGAAGGAGGGAAAGAAAAAAAGCGAGACAGTTGCGTAAAAAGAATATTTTAAGGGTTACCCCAGCGGGCTGAAGGTCCGTATAGACTAATTAAGGAATGAGGGTCGATCTTTGGATTTCCGCTGAACCAGTACAGTTCATTGATTATTAAAATGATAAGCGAAAGTGATGATATTACTCGTGGAATGGCTTGGGATACCTCAATAAATATTAAAGAAGTGTATGATGTTTTTGATGCTTTGGGTGTTGAAAATCCTGAGAAACTTTTGAGAATGTGTTTGCACGAACTGGAAAATTCAGGGTTAATCTATACGCTCTCTGATGCCTCTACTGCAATGGGTTATGATACTTTTGGTCCGACCAATGAGTTCTTTTATCAAACAGATGAATTTTGTCAAAATTGGACACCATCAAAAGATGCGCTCGAACTAATAAAGATTGCAGATGAAATGCCAAATAGGACTTGCGATAATAGTGTTGCTTGTAAAAAATTAAATTGGCCTATTCGCCGTATGAATTCAGCTCTAAAATTCTTAGAATCAGGATATGCCATCGAAGAACTATCCAATTATGCAGGTATGTCACAATTTTTTGATATAAGCTATACATTAACAGATGAAGCAGATTTTTTATTGGAAAATGAAGTATAAAAAAGAATTAACAAATGCCTTGGCGATGAGTCACACCACTAAGGTGACCTGCCCTATTACACAAAAAATGTCACATGTTCTACCTGAAGGGGGTCAGGTCAGAGCGTGCAATCTCATTAACTCTCCCAATAATTTCTTACACACTTAATAATGGAGCATGTCCTGGAGGACACACTCCATAATTTTAGTCAGCAAGGACCAGTTCTTCAAAGGAAACAAGGGCCTTTCGCACCCCTACGGTAACCCCTGTGGTCGCAATGGTAGCATCTTCACCTGCCGGATCCTCCAGGGTATCAATCCCCTCAATACCCAGACCAACAAATGTCTCCAGAAATTCATCCTGTCTGAAGGTGCGGTCCCGTTCACGCGCCCGCTGGATATAGATTGTGTTTATGGTGTGGGTGGTATCCATACCAAAGACAAACTCTATGGCGCCAAATTCTCCGCGCTGGGTCACCGCCTGAGTATATCCGATAACCACACCGTCGCGATTAAGCATTTCGTAGTACTGATACTCCTCACGCTGTCCGGGAAGTATCTCTTCTCCCGTTCGCTCCTCAATACGATCCCGCTTTTCCGCAGAAAGGGGGAGTGCCACGGTGCGATAATCCCGTGCATCGGGAAAGAGGCGGGACATGGTGCGTTCCGGGTTTCGCCAGACGCAGACATAGACCTGTTCAGCCGTAAGGGGCTTAGCGAACAGTAGAAAAAGAACGATAGAGCTGCAATACCATACTGTGGGTATCTTCGTGATATGTTTCATATTCATATCCTCCGCGAAAGGTTAAGGTTCGTATGGGCAGGGAAATTCCCGTATAGATGCTTCCCCCCTTTTCATCATGGGGAAGAAAGGCCGCCTGTCCTGCCGTTTCAATAGTCAGCCGTGGCAAAAGAGCGTACTCTGCATTGGCAAAAACATGCTGCTCCCAGGATGCGTCATATCTCTTGACCACCCCTTCAAAACGAACAAGCCCCCGACCATAATAGAGGGTATTGTCAAGTCCTATGGCGGTCTGTTCCTCCTCATGGACATGGCCCATTCCGTGGCCGTGAGCGCTGACGGCAACCGTCCCGTGGGAGAGGGAGAGTCCCACCACAAGATCTCCCGTGATGAAGGGGGTGATTCCCACACGGGCGGTAAGAAGCCCGGGGCCGGGAAACTCTTCAATATCCGCCATGCCGTATCCCTGGGTCAGGGCGATGCCGTAGTCTGCCATGCCAATAACCCCATCAAGGAGAATGCCGTTATCCGCCGTATTAAGGCGACTACCCCGGTAGGGCGACGCATAGGGCATTCGTTCGGGACTCCAATCGGTGAGAAGCCCCCAGGGGAGGGGCACCCTTCCCACCGAGACGTTCCATTTTCCCATGGGGCCCTTTATCTGGCCATAGGCTTGATGGAGCATAAACTCAGAGAGATTATTATGGAGCTCCGCCTGGGCAAAGAAAATAAAACGATCACCCCGGCTGTCCGAAATCACTTTCCGCAGGGATCCCCCCAGGGCGTTTATTTCCCCGGTGAGATCCTCATCACTTTCCCACCGTCCCCGCAAATCCTCTTCAAGATCAATAAAGAGGGTCCCAAAGGAGAGGGACACTGCACAGAGGAGGAGGGTGATACTATGAAATAATTTTACCGTCTTCAAGGGATACCACCTTTCCGCACCGTTTGGCCAGCTCTGTATTATGGGTTACCATAATAACGGCGATACCCCCTGAATTGAGATCTTCAAAGAGCTCTATGACCGCTTCGGCATTTTTTGTGTCAAGATTTCCCGTCGGTTCATCGGCAAGGATAACCTTCGGATCGTTTACGAGACTTCTGGCCACTGCCACCCGCTGCATTTCTCCACCGGAAAGCTCCCGGGGAAGATGCTTCATGCGATGCCCAAGGCCAACCCGTCGGAGTATTTCCGCAATTTCCTCTTCCTCTTTTTTATGATGCGAAAAGAGGAGGGGCAGGGCAACATTCTGCTGTACTGTGAGGGTGGGAATAAGAAAAAACTGCTGGAAGACAAAGCCGATGGTGGAGCGGCGGATCTCTCCGAGGACGGCCTCACTGCCCGCCTCCACTTCCTGATTTTCCACAAAGACCCGTCCCGCCGTGGGGTGATCCATACAGCCGGCCACATTGAGCAGGGTAGTTTTCCCGGAGCCCGATGGGCCGCAAATAGCTGTGTATTCACCGGCGGCAATGGAGAGGCTGATTCCATCAAGGGCGTGTACTTCCTCAATTCCCCGTTTGTATATTTTGGTAACCCCGTCAAGGGTGATAATATTACTCATTTCTCAAGACCTCCATGGGAACAATAGACGACGCTTTCAGGGCCGGATAGAGGGCGCATAACAGCCCCGTTGACACAGACAGAACAAGGGAGAGCAGGACAATGTCAAGGCCCGGCGATACGATGGATCCGGCGGGAACATAGGCCACCAGAAGGGTGCGCAGAAAGGATCCCGCAATGGGAGTTATGACAAGTCCAAGAATGATTCCCGCCAGGGCTCCTGCCAGGCAGATAAGCAGGGTCTCAGCCGTAATAAGCTTCAGAATATCAGATCTGCGTGCTCCCACACATTTCAGATAGGCTATTTCACGTTTGCGCTCCATTACTGCCATGAGCATGGTGTTGATAATGCCGAAGACAGAAACACCGAAGGCAACCCCCACCATGACAAACATGATGGTGCGTGTGGCGGCAAAAAAACCAAGGATACCATCGCTGAGCTCCTTGGCACCAAGGACGTAATATCCTTCAGGGAGTTGTCCGCGCAGTTCAAGGCTTATCTCCTGCAGGCGGTCGATATCATGCAACTTCAAGGCGATTGCAGAAAGACGTCCTTCACGGTTAATCATTTTCTGAGCTGTCTCCAGGGGCAGAAAAAAGATACCATCATCCTGGGAGTAACTTCGTTCAAGGATCCCCGTGACGGTGAACACCATGTCAAAGGGTTCTGAATAGATTTGATCTCCCACGGAGACATTTTCAATTTGCGCCATGTCTGCCCCAAGAATAACGGATTTTTCATCCTCAAACCATCCACCTTCTTCAAGGGTCCAGTCGGGACGAAGCCCATGTATGGCGTCGGTGATGCCCATGAAAATATCTGTCCGGGAGCCATCGGGGAGGGTTTCGGCAAAGAGCTTGAAGGGGAGTATGGCCGATACTCCCTCGGTCTCTTCCACCATGGGGATAATCTCTTCCTCCACATAGAGGGGGCTTAATCCGCCTTGAGCTATGACAGAGGAGGCCTCAATGGGACATCCCTCCTTTGTGAGATAGAGGTGGACCCCCGTATTTTCCACAAGATCCCGCTGGACCGATTCCTGATAGCCCCGGTCAACGGAGAGTACCACCACAAGGGTGGCCGCCGCCACCATGACGCTGAGCGCCGTCAGAAAGGCGCGCATGGTGCTGCGGCGGATGTTGTTGAGGGCAAGATGAAGAATATTCATGACTGCCCTCCCCGGAGGAGTTCAAGGCCCGTGGCGGTGAGTACGGTCTGACCAGAACCGGCATGTATCTGTGCGGTCACACGCAGGCGCTGTCCCGGCTGCATGCGGGGCGCCTTCGTATCACCTTCCATATACACCGTAACAGCCTGTCCGCGTTCGGTATAGGTAAAATCACACCGGGAGGAACACAGGGCCGACATGGTTCCTTCCAGCACCACGGTCTCACCGTGAAATTCGGCGGGGTTTTCGAGTATTTCCGCCAGGGGAGTAGCTTGTACATCCTCATCGGCGGGAGTTCCCGTTGTTTTTGAATCGGAGCAGGCCCCAAGAATAACGGCGATACACATCAGAGTAAATACGAGAATTTGGTTTTTCATTTTTCGTTCCTTTTTAAAGTTTTTGGGTAGATAATACAGCAAATGCATTTGCATTTGTGGTGTTACTTTAAAAAAGAGGTATCAACAGAGGAGACGTACGGTTTTGAGCTTTCGCGTGGAGGCGAATTCCTTTGCACACTTCGCTTCGGAAGAGATGGAGCGAAATAGGGGGGGCATTTTCAAAATAGATACGGGTATGATTCCCGCTTCTGTATGCGTATGAACGGATATTTCAAATGTGGGAATAGAAGACACGGTGATGAGTGGCTGTTGGTGTGTCTCATGAAACGCGCAATTTTTGCAGTGCTCTCCATCAGTGCAAGTATCACAACAGTTGAGAGGATTCTCCTCGTGATGCGTATCTACACAGGAGAGGTCTTCCATATTGTGCACATGCAGGCAGTGCTCCGGGGAAAGGCCGAAGAGTCCTGCTGAAAGCAGGAGTACGAAGAGTATTGTTCTGTGCAGTACGACGTGCTTCATATCTATCTCCTTCTATAAAGATATACTTTTGTTTGGGTGAATGCAAAAAAATAGTATTCCCTAACTCTTTTCTCCGCAGGAGCGAGAGTAGCCGCACAGGTTCTGAAGCTTATAGCCCAAGTCGTTTTGAGAAAAAGGGGAGACCGTAATGTTTCGAAAAATAGCGGAGGGCATAGCTCTTCAAAAGAGGGTGAAGAGCCTATGCTTGTGGGCGTTTAATGGACGGGGGAGTTCTGTGCTGGAAACCACCTTCGGGTCCCATTGGCAATTTTCACCAGGGTCAGCATGAGGGGTACTTCCACCAAAATCCCCACCACCGTGGCAAGGGCGGCACCGGATTGCAGACCAAAAAGGGATATGGCCACGGCCACGGCAAGTTCAAAGAAATTGCTGGCACCGATAAGCCCCGCCGGGGCGGCGATAGTGTGGGGGAGTTTCCATACCCATGCCCAGCCATAGGCAACAAAAAATATACAGAAGGTTTGAATAATAAGCGGTACGGCAATAAGCACGATATGCAGGGGATTATTCAAAATAACCTCACCCTGAAATGAAAAGAGAATAATCAGGGTCAAAAGAAGGCCGATAATGGGAATACGGTCAAATTTTTTCAAAAAAACCTTTTCAAAATAATCTGCACCTTTTTTTTGTATGACAATCTTGCGTGAGGCATAGCCTGCAGAGAGCGGTACAAGAATAAAAAGCATAACCGACAGAAGGAGTGTGTCATAGGGGACAAGGACGTCACTTACCCCGAGAAGAATCATCACAATGGGTGCAAAGGCCACAAGGAGTATCAGATTATTAATAGAGACCTGTACCAGGGTGTAGGCGGGGTTTCCCTTTGTCAGATGACTCCAGACAAACACCATGGCCGTGCAGGGGGCTGCTCCAAGAAGCACCGCTCCGGCAATATACTCTGTGGCAAGATCATCGGGGATAAGCCCGCCAAAGATCACACGGAGAAAAAGCCAGGCAAAAAAGAACATTGTGAAGGGTTTGATGAGCCAGTTGGTGGAACAGGTTACAATAAGCCCCCTTGGCATTTTCAGGGCGTTTACCACGCTGGCAAAGTCAATTTTCAGCATCATAGGGTAAATCATCATCCAGATAAGCACCGCAACGGGAATCGATACCTGCGC
This sequence comes from Chitinivibrio alkaliphilus ACht1, assembly GCF_000474745.1. NCBI lineage: Bacteria > Pseudomonadati > Fibrobacterota > Chitinivibrionia > Chitinivibrionales > Chitinivibrionaceae > Chitinivibrio > Chitinivibrio alkaliphilus. The sequence continues at coordinate 39,095 of NZ_ASJR01000014.1, forward strand.
ATATTCCCATTGACTGAGTGTCTCCGGTATGAGGGGGAAAAACTGCCCGAGAAATACACCGGCCACAATGCATATGATCACCCAAAGGGTAAGATAGCGTTCAAAAAATCCAAGGGGACTGTTGTTTTGTGTACTCATTGGTTCTCCTTAGGGCATTTTTTGAGAAATATCTGTTTTTGATGAATCAGGAAGAATGCCCGTAATGGCCGTGGTAATAATCAAAAATACCGTGGATCCTGCCAGGGCAGCACTGACCCCACCCCACTGAAAAAGTATTCCCGATAAGAATGTTCCCGTGAGGCGGCCCCCCGCATTTGCCATATAGTAAAACCCCACATTTGTTGCGGCGGTATCTCCATGGGCAAAGGCAAGGACAAGGTAGGAATGTACACTTGAGTTTACCGCAAAGGCTGCGCCGAAGAGAAACAGTCCGGCGATGATGATTATCTCAGGATGTGGTACGGTATGGAAGAGGAGCGTAATTGCCCCCATAACAGCGGTAAGAATACAGGAGATTGTCATGGTGGTTGTTTTTCCGGGAGCCCTTTTTGTTTTTCTTCCCAAGAGAGCGGGGGCTCCGGCCTGAACACCTCCATAGATAATTACCCAGACTGCCATGAAAGTGCCCACCTGACTATGGGTCCACCCCAAGGTGCGGGAGAAATAGATTGGTATGGCTACGACAAACCATATATCACGGGCGGCAAAGAGAAATACCCGGGCTGCTGAGAGAATTTTGATGTTTTTCTGCTGTCTAAAGAGTCCCTGAAATGGTTTCGGCTGCGCAGGGGCACCAATTCTGGGGGGGAGAAACAAAAGAGATCCCCCCAGGGATACAAGGATAAGCAGCGCCAGAATAATCAGGGCGTTGGAGAAGCCGAAATACTGCAGGAGAAATCCCCCCACAAAAAAACCGGCCCCTTTTACGGCATTTTTTGACCCCGTAAGAACGGCGACCCACTTAAAAAGCAGGGCATTCTTCTGCTGGGGGATCAGGTATTTTATGGCGGTTTTGGAACTCATTTTTGTCAAATCCTTTGCAATGCCTGAGAGGGACTGCATGGTCATAACAAAGGGTATTGCAACAGCGGCAGGCCAGTCATGATTCAAAAAACTGAGCCCAATGAGAGCAACCGGCTGAATGGACAAGCCCCAGATTAATGGAGCCTTCAGTCCGTATTTTTGCCCAAACCACCCGCCAAAAAGGTTGGTAAGCATTCCAAAGAATTCATAGAGAAGAAAGAGGAATGCCAGGGTCACCGGAGAATATCCAAGACGGTGAAAATAGAGGAGGATAAGCATTCTGATGGCACCATCAGTAAGCATGAAAGACCAGTATGCTCCGGTGACAACGGCGTAGGATTTTATACTGTTCATAGGGCCTGTGCCACTTTCCTGCAAAGGTCTGACATACGGTGTACATACCCTGTCTCATTATCATACCACGCAAGAATTTTTACCTGGCGCTTGTCAACCACCATGGTGGATTGTGCATCAATAATGGCAGATCTGGTGTCGTTGGTATAATCCACAGATACAAGGGGGCGTTCTTCATATCCCAGAATACCCGCAAGGGTTGTGGTGGAAGCTTCCTTAAAAAGGGCATTTACTTCCTCTGCCGTTGTGTCCCGTTCCACTTCAAAAACACAATCTGTAAGGGATGCGTTGAGGAGGGGAACCCGAACGGCCAGGCCGTTTAATTTTCCCGTAAGTTCAGGATAAATCATGGTAATGGCCGTGGCAGAACCGGTGGTGGTTGGTATTAAGGAGGAGCCGCATGCCCGTGCCCGGCGAAGATCCTTGTGGGGGGCATCAACAATGCGCTGTGTGTTTGTAATATTGTGAATTGTGGTGATACTGCCGTGTGCAATGCCGATATTTTCCTGCAGTACCTTCACCACAGGAGCAAGGCAGTTTGTTGTGCATGATGCGGCGGTGAGAAGTTTTTTGTCGGGCCTATAGAGTGAATCGTTTACACCGTATACGATATTACAGGCTCCTTTTTTGACGGGGGCTGATACAATAACCGTATCGGCTCCGTTTTTGAAATATGGTACAAGCTCCTCTTCCTTCCGAAAGGCACCGCTGCACTCCACCACGATATCAATATCGGGAAGGGGGACAGCGGCGGGAGTTTTTTCCTGTGTATGTAGAATTTCCCTGTTGGCAATACAGAGGGACTTTTCTGTATGTGTTACGGGAACATCCCAGGTTCCGTGAATGGAGTCAAAGGTAAGAAGATGTGCAAGGCCGGCCGTATCCCCCATGGGTTCGTTTATTGCGACAATCTCGAAGGATGGGTCTCCATGGGCCGCACGAAAAAAGAGGCGTCCCATTCTTCCAAATCCATTAATCAGTACTCGTTTTTTCATAGATATTTCCTTTTTTACAGTGTTACGAACAGGCGACTTTCTTCACCATGGCTCTGTCTTGTCCTATCTGAGGCTCCTTTTCAAGGGTCGAAGCGACCCATATGAGTACGGGATGGGCTTTCATGGGTTCAGGGATATGATAGAGCATCCACCGCCCCTTTTTTTCTCCTTGCACAAGACCTGTTTCCATGAGGAGAGCCATGTGATTTGATACGGTTGCTCCGGAAACATTGAGCATTGCTCGGATATGGTAGGCACAGAGGGGCTCTTCTGTGAGTAAGGCCCCGAGAATCCGCAGGCGGTTTTTATCAGAAAGAGCTTTAAACAGGGTTGCACAGGTATCCATGGTAGTCACACTTTCATAGTTATCTAAATAGCTAACTATAATATAAAAAGGGAAAAAGAGAGGGGGGATGGCTTTTTTATTTTTACACAATTCTAATATTTACGAACCTTGGTTGTTCAGTGCATACAAAGAGAGGAGTACTCAGAACGTTCTTTGGACAAGTAGTATGACAAGACAAGGTGATATGAGAACGGGTTCCCCGTGGGGAACCCGTGAAAAAAAAGTTTCGGTAGGTGTTCTCTTTGGTTTGGTGGGAGGGGTATAACAAGGAGAACTGTGTACCGAAACTTTATGTACCGGTAATATATACCCACAACATCAACTATTTGTTCTTTTTCGTAAAAATAAGAGGATAAGTGTAGACATGAGGTCCACACGCTATGAGGAGTGTTGGAGCTTTCGAAATTCTCCCATAACCTGTGCAATATTAATCGGTTTTGGGAACACGGCGTTGATCCCGGCTTCAGTAGATACTTCTTCAATTATTTCTGTTGTTGAAGCTGATATGCCAATAATAGGTGTGGGGCTACTGCCCTTTTGTTGTTCGATATGGCGTATTTTTTTTGCCGCTTCAAGACCAGACATGCGTGGCATTTGTATATCCATGAGGACAAGGTCAAAGGACGATTTTTCAAAGAGACTCACCGCTTCAGCACCATCCATGGCTATTTCTGTGCTGATATTATTCTTTTCCAGAAAATGCTTAATATAAATCTGGTTGACCCGGTTGTCTTCGGCAAGGAGCACATGTATACTTTTTTCAAGGAGGGGGGTGTCCTGCAGTGCCCTTGGTATTTCTGAGGCCTTTTCCTTTGATGGGGATTCTGTTTTTTTCTGCTCTACCCTACACGGAAGGGTAAGGGAAAAGCAGCTGCCTTCTCCCTCCGTACTTGTAACAGTGATAGTGCCCTGGAGTACCTGTGCAAGCTGCTGTGAGATGGCTAAGCCGAGCCCTGTGCCTTGATGCTCCTTTGTGTAATGAGTATCAACCTGCTCAAAAACTTCAAATATGGTAGTAAGATGTTCCTCTTTTATGCCGATGCCCGTATCTATGACGTTAAAACAGAGTCCTTCTGAAGTGGGTGTGCAGTGGAGGGTAACAGTTCCGCGGGGCGTGTATTTAATGGCGTTAGAGATAAGATTAATTAAGATTTGTCTCAGTTTCAGGGCATCTGAATAGATGCAAAGGGGAAGATCGGCAGAAAGATCATGACACAGGGTCAGGGATTTATCTTCAGGAATGGTTTGCTTCATTGTGTAGAAAAGGGATTCGAGAAAGGGACGAAGAAGAAAGAACTTTTCTTTTCGTGTGTATTTATTCGATTCAATTTTTGAGTAGTAGAGAATATTATTCACCATGGCAAGAAGATTTTTCGAAGAGTCAAGTATGTGTAGTACGTTCTCCCGTACATACGAGGGAGGATTCTGGGACAGCATCATTTGACTCATACCAATCACACCACTAATGGGTGTTTTTATCTCGTGGGACATATTGGCAAGAAACTCAGCCTTAATATTGCGAGATTTTTCCGCCTGTTCTTTTTCAGCTGCAAGTTGGGAATTCATGGAGCGAATTCGTTCTAGCCCACGAAAGAGTACCTCTAAATAGATCAGGGAGAAGAGTGGAAAAACAATATTGGAGATAATGCCGTTGATAAGCATATCCTGTTCCATGGGGGACGTTGCATTTGCGTAGGCGGTAAGTATGGAGGTTAGAGAGATTGCTGTTTTTATCCCGAGGGCTGTGTATGTAACAACCCGCGTGGTAACGAGGGGAAAGAAGAATATAAAGAAGATTGATATGTTATTGAGTGAATTCGGTAAGCGATCAAAAGTAAGTATGGTTGTGCGGATACTAAGAAAAAGCAGTAAATACCCCCCGATAAGAATGATCGGTGTATTAAAGCGGCTTTTTCTAAATTTTCCCACCATAGAAACTCCCGTGACAAGGTTCTGCTCTAAATATACATATATAATAGGGAATAGTCTGGCCTTTTCATGAATAATTTTGAAGTGTTGATAATAAATGGTGTCTTTTGACTCCTCTGTTTCAGCGGGTTTCTTCTTTTGTTGTTTTGTATAGGGGGGTTTGGTTTATTTGAGTGTTGATACGTTCATCAACGGTAAAAGAGAAAAAAAGAAGAAAAAAACAACGGAAGAGTAAAATCAGTGTATATTGTGAGTATGAAAAGTTGTTATTGGTGGGAAACAACCTTTTTGGTGGGAGGGATGGCCACTCAGAAGCATGGGTGGCCATTACTTTAGTATATGAGGGGTATGGATGGTTTCGGTATTTGAATATTTAGATTACCGCAAATTTCTCAAAGAGTTTTATGAGGAATCAAAAAAGTCGAACCCCTATTTTTCGTATCGCTATATTGGCAAACGTCTTGAGGTTGATCCAGGATATTTAGTCAAGGTGTTTCAAGGAAAGTATCATTTAACCTTGGAAAAGACACCTCTTGTACGGCGTCTCTGCGGCTTTTCTGCCAAAGAGGAAGCATATTTTTCCACACTTATTCAATTTAATAAAGCAAAAAATGATCAGGATGTTAAAGTATACTTTGAGAAACTTCTTTCCTATAAAGAAGTGGGGGCCACCAGCATTGTGCCAAACCAGTATCGGTTTTATACGCGGTGGTACTATTCTGCAATACGGGGGCTTCTCGGGTACTATGAGTTTGACGGTGACTATGCGAAATTGGGTAAAATGTTAAGCCCGTGTATTTCTGCTCGAGAGGCAAAAGAAGGGGTAGAGCTTCTTCTTGAACTTGGTTTTCTGGAGCAGGATGAAGCGGGGGTGTATCGCTTGCGTGATGCTAATATTACCACGGGCGAAGAGTGGCGATCTATTGCTGTACGTGAATTTCAGCAGGAGACCATTGCCTTGGCTGGAGAGTCCTTAACTCGCCATGATAAAAAAGATCGGGATATCTCAACCCTTACGGTAGCTCTTTCCCGCGGAGAGCTTGATGTTGTGCGGGATATTATTCGTGAATTTCGTTCTTCAGTGGTTCAGTATGTAGACTCCGTTGAGTCTCCCGACTCTGTATATCAGTTAAACATTCAGCTTATACCTATGACAGAGCAGGGAGGGAAGTAATGCGGCATATTTTTGGGGTATGTATACTACTGCTTTTGATATCCTGTTCTCTTGATATGGCCGGGGGGAATACCTCGGAAACAACAAACGGTAGAGTTGCCGTAGTAGATGCTGGGGGAGACCCCGTGGCTCATGCAGAGGTGGCCTTGCGAAGAAGTTCTTACACTCCGATTTCGGATCCTCAGGGGCATCAGGTCATCCGTGCCAAAACCAACGAAAGAGGCTTTGCCGATTTTGCAGAAATTCTTCCCGGTGAATACACTCTCACCTCACGAAGTGACGCGGGAGATCGGGGGCTGCGTTCTTCCATCCTCTTTACGGTGGAAGAGGAGGCGCAAGCCGTTGTTCGTCTTGATCGTCCCGGAAGTCTCTATTTGGATATATCTTCGGACTATGTAGACGACTCCGGGGTTGTGTATATTGCGGGGACTTCCTATGCGGAAAGAGTTCAGTCTTCTCGCGATGGCGCAGTACGAACGGTTCGTTTTGACTCTCTTCCTTCGGGAGTTCTTCCTCCGCTCTGGTATAGCTCTGAACAGGCTGAAACACCACAGCTTCTTCTTCGTGGAGTGGAAATTATGCCTGACGAAGAAACCGCCTTGTTTCTTGACACGGTGGATGCAATCCGCCCCCTGTGGGAGTTCTCCTTTACCTCACGGGTGAGTAGAGATGTTATTGCGGGATTTTCCGGTGACTCCGCTGAATTTGCTCAAAATATACGCACAAAATTACACCGTGCTGAAGATGTTTTTAATATGGATCAGCTTTTTGACGGAGAGTTTCGTTTTATCTTAGATACGGTGCTACTCTTTACTGAAGGTAGTACTTTTGATACCCTTGGGCATGGCTCTGACTACTTTATTGACTATCATCTGGAAGATCCTGGAGTACGTACGGTAGATCGTTTGATTGCCCTGCGGGGCATTGTTTCCTATGGAGATTCTCCAGATAGATTCTTTTCTGAGGAGTTTATCGAGGGGAGTATTTCCTTGTTAGCGCAGCTTCGGGGGGCCTATCCCCTTTCGTCAGAGAATATTTCGAAGGAGAAAAATCGCGTATACAGCAATGTTGAGTTTTATCATGATGAGACCACGTACGTTGATGCACCTTTTTCAGCAAACAGATGGCATGAGGTGAATTTTTACGGAATAAACAGTAACGGTGCCCGTGTGGGAGGAGAGCGTGATTTTCTCACGCGAGCTATTCCTGAACGAGTCTCTCTTACGGTGCGACGAAATGGTGATGGGACTCCGATCTCAGGGGCAACTGTGGAAGTTTTTCCTCTTCGCTATCTCGATGGGGTATTGGAAAACCGTGTGGTTTTTTCTGGAGAGTCAAATTCGGATGGAGTGGTATCCTTTTCCGGAGATGTTTATACAGAAGACGGTGAAATTGCGTATACGAATTTGTTTTTACGCTGCACCGTTGATGATCAGGTTTTTCTTCGTGTGCTTCCTCTATCCCATGCGCTTACCCAATATTTGCAGGAAGGAAGTAGCGATTTTACGAGCACAATCTTTCTTGATATTCCCCTTGAATAAAATGAGGGGCATCCCTGCTTCCTGAAAAAAATATATATTCTACCCCATGCTCCCATAGCTCAGGAGGATAGAGCACAGGTTTCCTAAACCTGGTGTCGCGTGTTCGAATCGCGCTGGGAGCACCATTGTTTCTGGTGTTTCATAGGTGCGCCGGCAAAATCCCCACTTATACATCTCTACTCGGCTAAGATCAAACCAGCACTCTCATGGCAACCGAGAGATGGTTTGACCCTGATTGGACAGCGTGAAGAAGGTGGAGTACACCCTTGAAGATTTGTCTTGAGACAAGGCTTAAAAATCACATGTATTACCCTTACTTTTTCTCTGTGTGAGAGAGGTAGGAGTTAAGGGATTCTTTCTTGGTATCGATGTCGTCTTGGTGGTCAGCATAATCATGGGCAACTTTCTTAAAGGCATCTTCCACCGTAGAGAAAATATCAATAATGGTGGGGTCAAAATGATCTCCCCGTTCATCATAGATAATCGCTGCAGCAAGTTCATGGGACATGGGTTCTTTGTATACGCGACGACTAATTAAGGCATCATAGACATCTGCCAAGGCCATGAGACGTGCACTGAGCGGGATGGATTCTCCCGCTATCTTGAGCGGGTAGCCATTGCCGTTCCAGCGTTCATGGTGATAACGGGCAATTTCTTTGGCTATTTGCAGAAATGGAAGGCGAACTCCCAAGGAATCTTCTGCATTCTTTATGGCGCGAAACCCAAGTTCTGCATGGGTTTTCATTACCTTAAACTCATCATCGGTAAATCGTCCCGGTTTAAGAAGAATCTTGTCAGGAATTCCAACTTTCCCTATGTCGTGCAGGGGGGCCGTTTTATAGAGTGTTTCAATGTATTGATCTGTGAGGAGATCTGTATAATACCCCTGGCTCCGCAAGGATTCAGCCAATATTTTAATATAGAGCTGCGTTCGTCGAATATGATTGCCAGTTTCACTATCCCGAGTTTCTGCCAAAGAAGCCATGGCAAGGATGGCAACATCTTGCACTGCCACAATTTCCTCTGTTCGTTGTTCTACCAACTGTCCTAATTCAGCATTTTTTTCTTTCATAGTATCGGCGTTTTTTTTCAATAAAAGATGATTGGCAATGCGGGCTCGTAACCGAGGGGGACTGATTGGTTTGGTAATATAATCCGCTGCGCCAAGGTCAAAGCCAAGTTTTTCAGACTCAATATCTGTGGAGGCTGTTACAAAAATGATCGGTATGTGTTCTGTATGAGGGAGATTTTTTAAGTACACACATACCTCATATCCATCCATATCGGGCATCATAACATCTACGAGTATGATATCTGGTTGGGGGTGGTTTTGCGCAATTTCAACCGCTTTTTTTCCTTCGCGTACAGCAATTACTCGATAGGTGTCTTTTAAGGTGGAGCGAAGGCTGGCTAAATTCTGTGGTGAATCGTCAATCAATAAGACTGTCTGTGTGGGTACTGCTTCTTTCATGGAGTATCTCCCGAATAGATTGTTTGAAAACACTCAAGGGCTTCGGAAAAAGAGAATGACGTGATATACTCATCCACTTTGTGGGGTAGCTTTGGGTACTGTTTCAGTAAATATGTTTTATATGTATCCCAGATATCGAGAACTTCGGCATCGCTATTTTCTAAAAGGTCAATCATGGTTTGGAGCACGGCGTTCGGATCTTCCGGGGTCATCCCTGTCTCTTCCTCGGCATGCTCTTGTTGATATGCTTTTATGCAGCCAAGAACCTCTCGGAGCTCCTCCTGTATTGCCCGGGCTTTTTGTAGATTGCGAGGAGAGCCTTGTTCCTCGCGTGATACCTGTTCAAGTTCCGCAGCCAGACGTGCAAGCTGTTCTGCTCCGATAAGATCGGCATTTGATTTGAGAGTATGGGCAAGGCGGACATACGTATTTTGGTCTCCATCATGGAATGCACGACTGTATTCAGAGAAAAAATCCCCGTGCGATGTCACAAAAAGTGAGAGTTGTTTGTTGTACATCTCACTATCATTATCGGTGCGTTGCAGAGCTGTTTTCCAATTAAGGCAGGTAAGAAGTGAGAAATTTTGCTTCCGGGAAGAGGGCGGCTTGGGTGCCATACTTTTTTTCGATGGTTCTTCTGATTGAGGCAACCACGTTGCCAGGACCTCGTAAAAAGAGTTGATATCTATGGGTTTTACCACATGGGCATCCATGCCTGCCTCTTTCGATTTTGCAATGTCTTCGTTTCGGCCGTTGGCTGTCATGGCAATAATGGGGAGTGCTGCTCCACGACGAAGCTTACGGATATGCCGTGTCGCTGTATAGCCATCCATCACCGGCATTTGGCAATCCATGAGAATACAGTCAAAGTGGATATCTTGATTCTGTATAAACTCAACAGCCTCTTCCCCGTTGCAAAGGGTAACTGTCTCTATATCAGCACGGTGCAGTATATCTTCTGCTAATTCCTGATTCATTCGATTGTCTTCAACCAATAAGACGCGAGAGCCAGAAAAGGAAACCTCTTTGAGGGCAATACCGCGTTCATCTTCCGGAGAGTACCTGTGCTGTATTGTGGTAAAGGACTCAGCGAGCATGTCAAATACCTGTGACGGTATACATGGCTTGGTCATCACCCCTGAAAGGTGCACTCCTTTCTGCTCTGCAGTACGGGCAGCATCTGAGGCTTGCATTCCTGTCACTAAATACACGCACGGTGGCCGGGAAAGGGGGAGTTTTTGAATCTCCTTGGCGAGGGTTAGGCCGTCCATGTCGGGCATTCTCCAATCAAGAAATACTGCGGGAATACGCATGTTAATCTGTATGGCGTCAAGAAGAGTCTGAAGGGCTTCCCTGGAGGAATACACAGGGGTTGCATCCATACCGAAATTCGTAAGAATTTCGGTCATTACCTTTGCAGAAACGCGGTTGTCATCCACTACCAGACAGGGCATATCCTGTAAAAAAGCAGCATCTATGGTGGAACGTAAGGGGGCTGATCCATCGGCAATGGGGAGTGCAAGGGTAAAGAAAAAGGTCGTTCCCTGATCTTTTTTACTGCTAACCTCGAGAATTCCCCCCATAAGCTGTATAAGATTATAGGCAATGCTTAAGCCAAGGCCGGTACCGCCTCGTGAGTTGTGTTCATTTGTTTTTGCTTGTGCAAAGGGTGCAAAGACGGAGGCGCACTCTTCTTGGGTCATACCGATGCCGCTATCGGTAATTTCAAAATAGAGGGTGCTCTTTGTTTCTTCAGAGCCTACTTGTCGTATGGTGAGAACTATTTCACCGGTATCGGTATATTTTACGGCATTGCCACAGAGGTTGAGTAATACTTGTTCTATGCGTGTGGGGTCCCCAATCATCTTCTCATGGATGTTCATATCGTGAAGAATAAGAAATTGAATGTCTTTTTGCTGGCATTGTACGGTCATAATGCGGGCAACATTTTGTAATATTGGCTGCAGGGAAAAGGGGCGTTTGTCTATGGAGAATTGCCCGGACTCTAATTTAGATACATCCAAAAGGTCATTGATGATTTTCAGGAGATTTTTTCCCGCGTGATAAATATTTAGAATGTACTGTTTTTCTCGGGCATCTAAGTCGCCTTGTAAGGCTAATTGGGACATGCCGATAACGGAGTTCATGGGCGTACGAATCTCATGACTCATGTTTGCAAGGAACTCACTTTTAACGGCATTAGCCATTTCTGCTTCCAAGGCAAGGTCGGTAACATGGACAGTCTGAGCGTCCAATTCGGCCATGGTTTTTTCCAACTGTTGTGTCCGTTCCGTTACGCGTCTTTCCAAGTCGTCTTTCTGTGCCTGTACTTCCTTGTTTTGTTCTTGGATTCGTGCAACAAGGGTATTGAAGCCTTGCACAAGAGCATTTATTTCACGGCCCGGTACGGAAATGTCACGGACCGGGGAGAGTTGTTCTACCCGGTCCATCATTTTTACCCGCTGAATAAACTGGGAAAGGGGGGATTCGATAAGGCGTCGGGTTAGGAGCCAAAGAAGTGCCTGGACCCCTGCCATGGAAAGAAGAATAAAGAGACCAGAAATGCCCAAAGACCGCAGGAGTTCCTGTTGAATAACTCGATGTGGGGTATACAGATGTATTGATACGGAAGGGGGAGGCTCATTTTCACCGGGGAGTGCATTATGCACATGGAGATAGGATGTTTCTTCCGTGGGGGGATTTCCTGCATGAAAGGTATGGTACGCACTGTGAATTTCAATGTATGAAACTGGGGTTTGTTCCGCAATATATGCGGTGGATGAGCTGATAAATTCATCAATAAATGACTTGTGTTCAGCCATGTGAGGATGGGTGTAGCTGGAAATGGCTTCCTCATACATGGGGAGCATCGTGTGCATCTGTTGCTCCATGTTAGCGCGAAATTGATTTTCAACACGGGGCTTCTGCACCAGATATTGCACGGTGACGAGTGCCATAAAGAGGAGTGACAGAGCACAAAGGGTCTGTTGTAACAAAATACGGTGCAGAGGTGGTTTTTGCAACAGTGTATCTCTTGATAAATAGATGATTTTATGAGTGTAGCATACTTGATGTTACCATGCCATGAAAAAATGCAGGCATGGTAAGAATCTCTCCTGGTTTTTTGAAGGTTTTCTTGACTATCAGGTTGTGCATGCCTCCTACGGAGAGTGACGGAAACATGCCGTACCGGAGAAAACTTGTCATCATATGTCACATGAAAGGTGTATATTACGGTGAGTATGGTTTAATGTACAAGGGCAGAGATGAAAGTGGCAGTGATTGGAAGCCGATCCTTTTCTACGTACGAAATTATGGCAAAACATCTGAGTACCTATGCTATTTCCGAGATTGTTTCAGGGGGAGCACGGGGGGCAGACACTCTGGCAGAGCAGTATGCTGCGTGCAAAAATATTCCCCTCAAACGGTTTCTTCCCGACTGGAGGCGGTATGGAAGGGCTGCGGGTATTCGGCGAAACTGTGATATTATCAACTATGCTGATCAGGTAATCGCCTTTTGGGATGGTAACTCCCGTGGCACCAAACACAGTATCACCTATGCGCAGGGACAGGGAAAAAAGATCTTCATTGTACGCGTTGGCGGGAAGGTGCTTCCGGAGCCCATACCGAAAGAATCTTATGAGCACTCAAAAGAAAGAGGATGTAATGAGTATGTATGAAAGAATTATGTCGCGATGTACGCCGGGAGAGCCCTGTTGCCCCGAGGCACTGAAAGATCTCTTTTCCGGGTTTGAGCCGATTGTCGCTGTTTCCGAAGATGATTTTTCAGCTTTTTTGCAGTTTCATACAGATATTGTGTGCCTTGACATGAATACTCTTGCCCCGGCTGATCTCCATGGGGGACCCTGGGGAGTGTTTACCGTGGTGGAAGTATCTTCTGCGGCAACCCTAGAGGAGTATACCAGACTCATAGATACGGTACAGCAGCACTCCTCCGTACAGAGTCAGCTTTCCGCGGTGTTTTGCACTGAAAACGCCCCCCGTGTACGGGGTGTGCTGTTTCGTGGGCGGGTAAGAACGCCTTAGTAGGCATTGAGACGGGACTGTTTTGAAAAGAGGGTCTTTAGAATTATTTTTATATCCATGAAAAGTGACCAGTTTTCCAAATAATAGAGATCGAACTCAACCCGTTTATGAATGTGTGAATGGGTTTTTACATGTCCCCGATAGCCATTTACCTGAGCCCATCCGGTGATACCCGGTTTTATAAAGTGTCGCCGCATGTAGTCAGATACCTGACTTCGGAAATTATCCGTATCTGCCAGCATGTGGGGGCGCGGCCCCACAAGGCTCATATCACCCTTGAGCACATTTAATAATTGGGGCAGTTCATCCAGATTTGTTTTGCGCATCAGTAAGCCGAGGGCGGTTTTTCGTTGTTCCCGTTCTTCGTCGCTTTCATCGCCGGGGCTGTTTTTTTGCCGCATGGAACGAAATTTATAACAGGCAAAGTCCCTGTTTTTATAGCCCGTTCGTGTTTGGGTAAACAGGATGGGCCCGGAAGAGGTTGCCTTGATGCTTATGGAAAGAACGATGAGGAGCGGTGAGAGTAGGATCATTCCCAGAAGGGCCCCGAAAATATCCATACCTCGTTTCATACATTGATTATGCAGGCTGTCCAGGGGGAGGTCACGCAGGGTGAGCAGGGGCATGGTTCCAATGTAATTGACTTGCACGGGAATGTCGTACCAGCGTGAAAAGTCCGTGGTGAAATGAACACGAATTCCCGTATCCTCCGCAGCGGTAATGAGGTTTCGTACGGCGTCCTTGTATTTGAGGGGGGTGGCTATGATAATCTCATCGATGCAGTGTTCTGTAAAAATCGTTTCGGCGTTGGTAAAGTTACCTAAGATATGGGAGCCGCTCCGTTCATGGTCGATAAAGCCTATACAGGTTCTGCCAAGTTGGGGGTAGAGGGAGAGTTCCTCGGCAATTTTTTCTCCCAGAGGGCCTGCACCCACGACGACAACGTTGATACCGCGATGACTTGTGCGGGTGATACGACGCAGTATTCCGTTTATTCCTCCCCGGACGAGAAAAGAAAGGGTTGCTTGCAGAAGGGCAAAGAGGCTGATTTGGAGGCGCGAGTAGGGGATATCCTTCACAAGAAATGCGCCCGACCAGAGAAGTAGCCAAAAAAGAATAAGGAGCTTTATGGTTTTTGAGAGACGAAAGCGGAGCCCCGGTTGAAAGGACGGAGCGTAATATCGCAGGTGGGTTGTTACGGCAATCCACACGAGGAGGGAGTAGGCTAAAAAGAGTTTCTCCGCCGTGGTGAAAGAGCATGCCCCAAATCGGAAATAGATAGAAAAAAAGAACGTAAAACCGAGCAATAGTATGTCGGCACTTTTATATGCATAGCGGTATGCATGCAGAATTGTTTTCACTGGATACTCCTCAACATTGCTTATGGTGATGTTTTTGCTACGGTTATGTGCGTCGCAGCAAGATGAAGAAAATAGTATATGTATCCACAGAAGAGATAAAAAAAGAGCCCTTTTTTATGAGAAAAACATATTTTACGCGGCATATATTCACATGGGTAGGAGTTGTACCGTGAAACATTCTTTTTTGATTGTCCTTTTGAGTCTTACTTCCCTCTTTGCCTATACCGACCGATCTCTCGCTGAGGAGGTTGCAGTTGAGGTAAGCGGAGCCCTGGTGACTCCCGGTACGTATCGGGTGGCACCAAATCAGCGTATTATTGATGTTATTAAAATGGCCGGTGGCGGAGAATTACCTCCCCTGGAACTGGTTGATTGCAGAGCCGTATCTGTGGTAGACTCGGAAGGGCGTATGGAACAGGTTGATCTCTTACGCTACATAAATACGGGAGATCTTGCCCATAATCCCTACGTAGAGGGGGGGCAGAGTATTCGCATCGGTTTTGCCACAGAGCGGGTGTATATCTCAGGAGATATTCAGGGAGGTCTTGTGGGAGATGTGCCGGTTCGGTCCGGTGAAACCGCACGGGAGCTGCTCGAACTGTATACGCTCAACCCTACGGCAGACACCACCACCGTACTCTTTGAGCGGGTGGGAGATCCCCCGCGGGAGTTATCTCTTGCTGAGTTGGGGGATGTGGCCCTTCAGAATCTTGACGGGATTACGGTTTTTCCTCATATGGAACGAACAGAGGTACACCGAGTTGAATTGGGAGGAGAAGTGTTGCGCCCCGGGGTATATGCCATAACCCATGGAGAAACCACGGCGCGGGAGCTTCTTGCTCGGGGTGGTGGTGCCGCTTCTCTCGGGGATACCAGCCGTGCCTGGGTGTTGCGACGGGAAAAAATAAAATCTCTGCCCAAGGAGTCGCTCCTGGCGGGTATGGAGAATCTTCGCCGGGAAGTAACATATAGTATGTCCAACGCCATGCATTCCGGGGATTATGCAATTATTCCCTTACGAGAGTATGGCCATGTGCCTCTTGAAGATGGAGATCTGCTGTACATACCACGCCGTGAAAAGAAGGTTTATCTAAGTGGGAGCGTAAAGCGTCCCGGGGCATACCCCTACACCGACGGAAAGAGTGTTGATCATTATGTAGAACTTGCCGGAGGATTTCGCCAGAATGCAGACCCGAATGGGGTGTATGTGGTAGAGACCTATGGAGACCATCATCGTATTCTTACGGAAGATGCCCTGCGAGCAGGTACCATGGTGGTTGTGCCCGAATTTGACCGAGAAGGACGGACCCGATTTGTTCTGGAAATTGTTCGTACCAGTGCAACTATTCTCACCTCACTCATTACGGTAGGCACCTTTGTCTACAACGTATCAAACTAGGCAGAAGGGGGATACCTATGGAACTTCATGAATATTGGCATCTCATTGTGCGTCGGCGAATGATTCTCATTCTCTCAACAATTCTCTGTACGGCCGTGGGCCTTACCTATATTTACTATGCCACTCCCGTATATGAGGCAGCGGGGAAGGTCTTAATTACGGATGCCCCCGCAGAGATTGGTCTTGGAGGCTCTGCTCGGTCCAGAGACCTCATGCTCTCTGCCATCGGCTCTCGTTCAGACCCCCTTATGACACAGATTGAAATAATGCAGACCCGTCCTCTTCTGGATGAAGTAATTGAAAAGCTGCACTTAGTTGACGATTCTGGGCAGGCCCTTACTGCTCGGGCGCTTCGATCGCGGTTCTCCTTTTCGGTTCAGCCCAACACAAATGTGATTCGCTTATCCTGTCGTCACCCTGAACCAGAGGTGGCAGCGGTACTTATCAATACCTTGGCCGATGCGTATATTCGGGTAAATGGAGAGATGAATCGTCAGCGTGCCCGGGCGGCAAAGGAGTTTATTGAGGAACAATTGCATACACAAAAGATGATTCTCGATTCTACAGAAGCAGCCTTAGTTGCATACAAGGGAGATATCGGTTCTATTAGCCCTGATCAGGAAACCCAGTTGCGCATTGGTGGTATTGCCCAGCTAGAAACCGATTTAATGCGTTTGGAAAGCAAACGTATTGGTGCTCGGGCAGAGCGACGTGATCTTCAGGAAAAACTGGAACAACCCGGTGCCCGTAACAGTTCTCTCTTTTCGCACTGGCGCTCGGCCCTGGAGCGGGTGAACACGGAGATTGCAAGCATTGAAGCCCAGAAGGGAAGTCTTGAGGCAAAAATTGCCGCGCGACGGCGGGAGCTCTCCAGTCTTCCTGCACAGGAAATTAAGTATGCAAACCTCCTGCGTGATCGGGAGATTCAGAAGAATCACTACGTCCAGCTCTTAAGCCAGTATGAAGACTTCCGTATTCAGGAAGCCGCTAATATTTCGACGGTAAAGGTGGTTGAACCAGCCATTGCACCGGATTTCCCCGTTGAGCCAAATAAAAAGAAACTGGTGGTTCTTGCCGTTCTCGGCGGGCTTATGGTTGGCTTCGGACTTGCTCTAATTCGTGAATACCTCGATGATACGCCCCGTTCCCTTGAGGAGATCCGGGAGCTTCTGCCCTATGACTTTCTCGGTGCCGTGCCGTATATGAAAAAACATACACCGCTGTACTCCTGCAGCAGTGACCAGGCCTTTGCCGCTGAGTCAATTCGTTTGGTGCAGACAAATCTCAAATTTTCCGGGGTTCTCTCCGATGAACACAATATGCTCATGGTGACAAGCTCGCAACCGGGAGAAGGAAAGACGACAACCACCATTAATCTTGGTGTTACCTATGCCGAGCTGGGAAAAAAATGTGTTGTCGTAAATCTCGATCTCCGTCGTCCCGCCTTTCATACAATTCTGGGACGCACCTTTGAAAAAGGGCTTACGGATTATCTGGTGGGAGATGCCTCCGTGGAGGATATTGTCTATACCCATGATGTAGAACACCTGCATATTATTCCCTCGGGTACCACACCGCCAAATCCCTCAGTACTCCTGGCAAATAGTCATATGAACGATCTTATGGACCGCTTGCGAGCAGAGTATGACATGGTGCTCTTTGACACTCCCCCGGTGACCATGGTTGCCGAAACCCTTTCCCTTGCCCCCTCCATGAACGGCATTGTGCTGGTGGTGGATTCGGAACACTCCTCTGTTCGTATGCTGAAGCAGATGTCTGCTGTCTTAGATGGGAAGAACCTTTCGATTCTCGGCTTTATGGTAAATAAGGCGGAGCGGGGAAAACGGAATGGCTATTATAGCAGCTACACGCAGGAGTCATGAGCATGAAAGAGGCGGGGGATGGTTCTATCTATCTCCCGGGCAATAGAGGAAAACACCCGTCTATACACTCGGGGAGATTTTCCATAGGGGTCTTGAATCTCTCGTCGGAGGCTTGTGCGCCCAAAGCCGCGTAAGAGAACGGTTCGTTCGTGTACCCTAGGATAGTAGAGATGGATATGCTCTGTATGCTGCCGTTCCATACAGAAGATCCATTCTGCCGTGGCAAGAATTTCGGCGGAGATGGGGCGTGATCGATGTGTTGCAAGGGGTGCTCCAAACCGTTGTGCTGCCTCGTGAGCTTCGGGCGGGCTTTTTTGTCTTGTAACCCCGCCGTGCCCATGGATGTTACCGGGATGTGCGGGTAGTGGTGGTGACAATAGGCTTCTGCAAAGGCACTTCGACAGAGATTTCCTGTACAAATAAATATGTACTGCATTTGAGTTCCCCTAGAGAAAAAAGAGTAGATAGACCGTCCATTGTGGCAGGGTTGAAAAACCCTCTTTCAGAGAGCTTCCCCGAGGGGGAGCATACCCCGCTTTACGGCCTATTTGCACCCGGTGCTTTCGCGGAGGCTCTTCAAAATATATCCTTTCCACGGAATGGTCCACCCCTTCTGCACCGTAGATTCGATATGCTCCGTAATTTTTTTGAATACCCAGATTATGCCGATACTCCAGGCCCAGACGGAATTTTCTGCTTCCGCCGTGAATACGTACCACGGGGCCACCAAAGCTGTGGTGTTTTCCCTCTGCAGAGTAGAAGAGGTGGAGCAGCCCCTCATGTTCATCCGTTCCGTCATGGTAGGTGTAGATCCCCGAGGTATCCCCCTGTCGGTCTCGTTCGGTTAGCTGGTACCCCAGGCTGATTCCACCGGAAACGTGGAGCCATGAGCGCAGATCTCGTCCATAGAGGTAGGTAAAGAAGGCTGTGCCGAAGATTTGGAGATCCATATGATGGGTCTCTTCACCGGTGAAGGAATTACGGCGGGTTTCCGTATCATCGGGAACAAGGCTGTAGCGTCCCGTAATGGCCATGGTGTGGCGATCACGAAGCACAAAGCCTCCCTGCAGACTGGTCACGGTTGAAAGACGACCCCCGCCGGGATGCACCGTAGAATAGGAGAGTGCCGCATAGGAACGGATATTCTTAGCAGAAACAGAGATATGGAGTAGACACATCACAGCAAGAACAAGGGCAAACAGCTTCACGGGCGCTCCTTTTTATCATATCATACCATTTGTACTCTCCTTCGCAACGAAAAGATGCGTGATGGCCTATCTCCTGTTATTTCATGTACTCCCGATGAGTGAATCTCCACAATAAATTCATAAAAAATTCTGTTTCACCGGTGCAAAAAACGTATATTATGGCGCTCACAGGAAAATAGGGAGTGTTTCTCCCGCTTCACATAACAAGGTTGTTCTCATGAGAGTTCTTTTTGTGTACGGAACCCGTCCGGAAGCCATAAAGATGGCTCCCTTGGTGCGTGCGTTTCAGGAAGAACCCGCCTTTGAGGTACGGGTTTGTGTTACCGGTCAGCATCGTGAAATGCTCGATCAGGTCTTGTCCTTTTTTGAGATTACCCCCGAATATGATCTCAATCTTATGAAGCCGAATCAGACCCTCTTCTCACTCACGGCCGATGTCCTTACGGGGCTGGAACCCATTATCGACTCCTTCAAGCCGGAATTACTCTGGGTTCAGGGAGATACCACTACGGTTATGGCGGGCTCCCTTGCGGGGTTTTACAAACAGATTCCCGTGGCACATCTGGAAGCAGGGCTTCGTTCGGGAAATCGTTTCTCCCCCTTTCCCGAAGAGATAAACCGAAAGGTGACCGGCCATATTGCAGACTACCACTTTGCTCCTACGGCCCGGGCCGTAGAAAATCTTGCCGCCGAGGGTATTTCTCAGAAGGTGTGGCAGGTGGGAAATACGGTCACCGATGCCTTGCTCTTAGGGCTCAATATTATCTCAGAGCGGGGTGAATCTCCCTATGAACAGGCCTTTGCCGAGATGGGCGTTGATTTCTCAAAACGGGTTATTCTCGTTACGGGGCATCGCCGGGAATCCTTCGGTGGTGCCTTTGAGCAAATGTGTTCTGCCATGAAAGAGATAGCCCAAACCTATGCGGATGTTCAGTTGGTATATCCGGTGCATCTCAACCCTAATGTGCGAACCGTGGTGCAGGAGGTATTATCCGGGCTTTCCAATGTTATTCTCATTGATCCCCTTGACTATCCCTCGCTGATTTGGCTCATGAATCGATCTTTCATGGTACTCACCGATTCCGGCGGTATTCAAGAGGAAGCCCCCACCTTGGGCAAACCTGTTCTCGTTATGCGCGATGTAACGGAACGACAGGAAGGGGTTGAGGCCGGCACGGCAAAACTTGTGGGGACATCGAAGGAGGTTATTCTCCGAGAAGCCTGTGCGCTTCTGGACAGTACAGAGGCCTACACAAAAATGGCCAATGCGGTAAACCCCTATGGAGATGGAACCACAAGTTCACAGATTGTACGGATTGTAAAAAAGGAGCTCCTCTCCCCAGATCGTACCACACCGCCGGCTACGGAGTAGCACGGAACCACCCGTCTTTGTTCAAAACAGGGCGGAGACGGGTAGGGCTCTGTTACTGCTGTGGAGCCGCGGGGATGAGGAAACAAGAGGGAGTGTATGAACCGCTCCTTATTAAGAACATACAACGAGATATCAAAACATACGAAGGAGCATCACATGGTTCTAAATACTCTGAGAGAATTTCATGCAGATCACAGCGACGCATTCACGGCCCCCCTTGCAGTGGAGAAAGTGTGTGTGGTTGGCTTAGGCTATATCGGACTTCCCACGGCGGCCCTTCTGGCCAATCGGGGCTACACCGTTCACGGGGTGGATGTCAACCGTGAAGCCATTGAGACAATTAATTCCGGAAAGATCCACATTGTAGAACCGGATCTTGATATGTTTGTCCATGCGGCGGTGGAGTCAAAGCGTCTGCGCGCTGATACGGTGCCCAAGGCATCGGATGTGTTTATGCTCTGTGTGCCCACGCCCTTTAAAAGAAACGATACGGATATACCCGAGCCTGATCTATCCTATGTGGAGTCCGCCGCACGGCAGATTGTTCCCGTACTCAATGACGGTAATATGGTCATACTGGAATCCACCTCCCCCGTGGGGACAACGGAGCTTGTGGAGAAGACCCTGCGTGAAAACGGGGTTGATACGGAAAAAATCGCCATTGCCTACTGCCCTGAGCGGGTGCTTCCGGGAAAAATCATGTACGAACTGGTGGAAAATGACCGCATTGTGGGCGGAATAAACGATTACTCCACAAAAATGGTATCCGCCTTTTACCGCTCCTTTGTGGTGGGAGAGGTATTGGAGACCGACTGCCGCACGGCGGAAATGAGCAAGCTGACGGAAAACGCCAGCCGGGACGGGCAGATTGCCTTTGCCAACGAACTATCCATGACCTGCGATACTCACGGCATTGATGTTTGGGAGCTGATCTCCCTTGCAAACCGGCACCCCCGTGTGAATATTCTCAATCCCGGAACTGGTGTTGGTGGCCACTGCCTTGCAGTTGACCCTTGGTTTATTGTGGATAAGGATCCGGCGCATACCAAGCTTATTGCGCAGGCTCGTCGTACAAACGACTATAAAACAGAGTGGTGTATTGAGAAGGTGAAGGCTGCGGCCTATAAGTTTCAAGCTGAGAGTGGTAAAGCGCCTACAGTGGCTTGTATGGGGCTTGCATTTAAGCCCGATATTGACGATCTGCGTGAGTCTCCTGCTCTGCGGGTACGTGAAGCTTTGGAGGAAGAATCATTCCATCTGCTTTCTGTGGAGCCTAACTTGGAAGAGCAGGAGAAAAATGGACTTTGCTCTTACACAACTGCTGTGGAAAAGGCTGATATTGTGGTGTTTTTGGTGGCGCATCGGGAATTTGGGAACCTCAATATCCCTGAGGGAACCCGTGTTCTTGATTTTTGCGGGGTGAGGAAGTAGATGTTGTTTAGTCTGTTACAATGGTGTAGATAATGCGAAAACTTATCTTGAAAAATTCCTTCTTTTCCGTAACACAGATGCTTCTGAAAATGGCCTTCCTGTTCATTCTGTACCGTATAATTTACAGAGAACTGGGGGTGGAAGAGCTGGGGCTTTGGTCTCTCACCTATGCCTTTCTCTCATTTCTTGATTATGCATCACTGGGGATTCCCGGTGGTATTGTAAAGTTTGTGGCACAGTATGCAGCCCGAAAAAAATATACAGAGTGTTCGGAGCTGGTGCAGACTTCAATTATGATGATGTTTGGCCTTAGCTGTATGGCCTTACTCATTGGATATCCCATCGTTCGTCTCTTACTGCTTCAGCTTGTGGACAGTGACACGACGCTTCTTTTAGAACTATTGAATTTGGGCGCCATCGCCTTCATACTACAAATGATTTACAACTCCTATGTATCTGTCTATGACGGGTTTAATCAGATTTACCGGCGTAATATTGTGAGTATGGTAGGTGAAACAATTCACTTTATTCTCTCCATAGTATTCATATTTCGTTTTGGGATTATCGGTGTGGTGTATGCTAAAATTATTGAACACCTGATTATACTCATTGGTGCTGTTTTTGTTATTCCCACATTTTTTAAAGAGATGCCCTATATTCCCCGGGTATTTAAGGCAAAATACCTTCGTGAAATCTTGGGGTATAGTCTTCATTTTAAGGTGGCGGGGCTTATGGCATCCCTTGTTAATCCCCTTTTGCGGGCACTGATAAACCATTACGGTGGGCTGGGTCTGGTGGGGTATTATGAAATGGCACAAAAATTAGTGCATAAATTTTCCCGTTTGGTTGCTGTGGCGCTGCAGTCTCTTTTTCCCACTATTGCTGCGTTAAAAGAGACCGATCCTGATAAAATGTATACGGTATACACCATGGTTTTTCGTGTGATACTTTCTGCGGTATATCCGGCAATGCTTTTGTTTGGTTTTGCGGCTCCCTTTATTTCACTTGTCTGGCTTGGGGAAATGAGCATCATCTTTTCCGCCCTTGTTGTTGTGTTGAGTATCACTTACGGCAGCGAAATTATAAAGTTTCCCGCCCGGCTCTGTATGTTTGGGTTGGGGGAGCTGAAATGGATTCAGATCACTAATGGTATTACCCTCGCCCTTGTGACTTTTTTGGGGAGCGTCGGCGGTGTTTTTTTTGACGGTGTTGGGGTTGTTGCTGGTACCAGCATTGCCCTGTTTATCTCCTTTAATCTCTTAACAGTGGTGTTTCACAGAATACACCATATACCCCTTTTCTCTCTTATTTCTCTTAAAACAAAACTGGTATATCTTTTTCTCGGAATACTGTATATTCTCCTGGTACATTTGTATAGAGGCTCCTTCGGAGACTATTTTCTTACACTGTACGGGGGTATTGGCACAACAGCTCTTATTTTAGTTGTTGCGGGAGCACATAAGGATATGCGTATGCTTATACAGGGGAAAAAAGCATGATACCGCTCGGGTTGTTTTTTGTTTCTATTGCCCTGCTTTTGCAAAACAAACGCAAAGAAGCCGTTCTGTTTTTCCTGTTTTATGCAACGGGGGGAATGGGATTTCTTGGTCATGGTTACTCTTTTGCCGGAGTATCCTTTCGGTCAACAGATCTTGCCATCGGATTTATCTTGTGTCTGACCATACAATCTCTCTTCTGGTATAAAATGGGAGTTGCACGTCGTAGTGCAAGTCCCCCTATTCTTGGATTGTGGAAGTTGTTTGTTGGCTATCTTGTTGTATTGATCTTCATTGATCAATTATTTGATGCCCCCTCCCTGTCTGATACCTATCGTATGATGCGGCAGTGGATTATCCTGTCCGTCCTGTTTCTCATACCGATTTTATCGCCGCAGGAGCAGCGGTGGTGTATAGAAAAGGTGGTGCTTCTTACCATGATTCAGCTCTTTTTCTTTTTTATGCAGCCCGTCGTCGGTTATGAAATATCTCAAGGGATAACGCGGATTAATGAGTTTGGATCGGGCTTTTTACGGTATATAAATTTTCCCACCTACTGGCCGGTGGCTCTCTGGTATTTTGCCTTTCACCCATCCCTCTCACCAAACAAGAAAATTGCTGGTGTCACATGGGTTCTTGTGACTCTTTCCATAACCCTGTCCCGTTCTCTCTATGGCACTATTACCCTTGGTGTTTTTCTGTATGGAATGCTTTTTCTTCCCACTGCCCAAAAAATAAAACTCTTTCTGGTTTTCCTTATTATTGCAGCAGGACTTCTTTCCTTTCCCCCCTTACGAAACCGCCTTGCTACCGGTTTTGATGAAATAGAGTATATCATGGCCTATGACGGCGATATTGAAGCCTTGCGTGGACGGGGGAATATGACCTTTCGCACCATACACTTTATTGAACGGTTTCAGTATCTTTCCACGTCCCCCCGTCTTTTTCTCTTTGGCCTCGGCTTTATTCATGAGCAAAGCATGACGGATCAGATCTTTACGGTGGGGCTTCTTGATGAACGAAATAATGTTATCCAGCTGGATACAGGGGATATCGCCTGGTCACTTATTCTTATCCGTTTTGGTATGCTGGGGGTTGTTTTCGTGATACTTTTAAATATAACCATGATACGGTTTTTCTGGAAACACCGTACACGCCATTTTGGAAAGATCGGCTTTGTGTACTGCGCCTCTACATTTATCACAAGCCTTGCTTATCCGGAAATGGCCCGGGCAAGCTATTATATAGTACCTTTTATTATGATATCATACTTGCATAACACGAGGAATATCGATGAAGAAAATAGTCCATCTCCTCTTCTCTCTTAATACGGGAGGAACAGAAAATATGGTGGTTGATATTTGCAACTGCCAAGTAGAGTATGCTCAGGTTTATCTGATAATAATTCATGATTCAATTAATCAAATGGTTTTATCTCAACTTTCTGACAAGGTGAATTTAATATGCTTAAAAGAAAAACCTCCTACTAAAATTCCTTTTTTTGTGTTTGGTCTATGGCTCAGGCTTTTTAAACTGCGTCCAGATATACTTCACCTCCATAATCGAATGAGCTTAAAACTGTTTCCTCATTTTACTAAGAGATTTATTAAAACGATACAGTTTACCTTTCACACAACAGGAATTGCACCTGGGAGAGATGTTTTAAGAGTTGATAGCTGTTTTTCAATTTCGAATGCAGTTCGTAATGAACTCATTGGACGAACTGGTATCGATTCAACCGTTATCTACAATGGGATTGCTGTTGGTTCTATTCCGTGTAGAAATGTACGTAATGCACCAGAAAAAACATTTAAGATTGTTCAGGTTGGAAGAGTCGATTTTTCCATTAAGGGGCAGGACATTCTCTTAAAAGCCGTTGCTCAATGTATTAAAAAATCGTCTCATCAAGAGGTAACTGTCGATTTCTTCGGTGATGGTAAAGATTTAGATGCGCTACAGTCATTAGCTCATGAATTGAATATTAGTGAGAAAGTAACCTGTCACGGTGGAGTTAAAAAATCCCAGATCTATTCAAAACTGAATGGGTATGATCTTTATGTTCAACCATCAAGAATTGAAGGTTTTGGACTTACCATTGCCGAGGCTATGGCCGCAAAAGTTCCTGTTGCTGTTTCAAATATTGAAGGGCCAATGGAAGTTGTAGATGGCGGGAAATATGGGTTTGTATTTGAAACGGATAATGTAGATGCTTGTGCAGATGCTATTGCGCTATGTATAGAAAATTATAACAATGGAAACATCCAAGAAACGGTTGAACGTGCCTATGAGCGTGTTTCAACTTTATTTAATATTGAAGAAACAAGCAAGAGATATGCAGAGATAGGGGAATAGAATATGCATTCACCGCAAGAGTATATAAAAAATAATATGAAATTATTTCTTGCACCAGATGAAGAATTTCTGAAAGTTGATTACAAGGGTATTCAGAAAAAAGCATTTCAAAGTACTGTGCGTGAAGTATCCAGTCTTACTATCATTTACAAAAAAGATACTAAGGTGAGAAAAAAAGAGGTTTTCCTCAAAACCGGCGGGGATCAGTATGAGACATACTCTGCCTATACTTCTCTGTATGAAAACATGGCGGGCACAACTGCACAAAAATCAATGCCACGCTTCTATGCCTATGACAAAACCACTAATACTCTTTACATGGAATATCTAAGGGGAACACCGGCAAAATACGGGGTGTTAAAAAATGCCTGTTTTCCCTTTGTAGGAAATAGTAAAGAGGGGTCTTTCTTTGAAGAATTAGGTGTATGGCTTCGCACATTTCATGATAAGAATAAAACTGCTGAAACTGTTGGGATACAGCAATTAGCTTCATATGCTCTTACGGCTTTGGAATTCACCGAAAACTTTACTGCTCAGGAAAAAGCGGTAGTACGCACGAGTATCCAGGCTTTTCGTGAGAAATATAAACAGGCGAATTTTTCCAAAGTACAAAATCATAATGACTTTACTCTGCGGAATATTTTAAAAGGGAAAAACAGGTTCTACATCATTGACTGGGATGCGACACAGCATCCGCTTTTTGATACATATGCTCCAATATGGAATGATATCACATCCTTTTATATAAACACCATGAGCATGAGCCGTTTTGCCCCGGTAATTTCTCGGAATAAAACAGAAGGTTGGTGTAAAAGTTTTCTCAGGGGCTATTTCACAGATTATGCAGATAATAATGAAAGAATAACTGACTTTATTTGGTTTTTTATATTGATGCATTCACTTGGGTGTATCGGTGACAGAGATTCCTTTGCTGTCTATAAAAATGTTAAATGTATCAAATCATATATGAGTGATTGGTTCAAACCTTTTGTACTGAACGTTACCATAAAAAAAGTGGAGAATACTAAATGAAAATACTCATGATTGCAGATTTTCCACCACCGGAAGGTGGTGTCACAATCTTAGTCAAAGCGTTGGCTGACTATCTAAAGGATTCATCTGAATGCTCTCTCATAACCTATGATATTATGCAGAAATCAAAACGAAAGGGAATTTCATTCTTAAAGCCTTTTGATAATATTTATACGCTAATCAAATATCTTGTTTTTCTTCCATTTTTTATACATAAAGCAGATGTAATCACCCTGCACTTACCCACGACAAAGATAATTACTTTTGCCATCCCCGCTCTACTATGGTCGAAAGTAATGGGGAAACCGATAATACTCCGTAAATTTGGCGGTACAAACTTTTACTCATACTCGTCATTAAAACGAGCTCTTTCACATTTTGTCGCTCGCTCGGTTAATCTTTACTGTGCAGAAACAAAGACCTTGATAGAGAGTGCAATGAGTAATGGCATCACTAATGCACAATGGTTTCCTAATAATAGGATAATTCCGTCTATCAGCAGAGAGAATCTGCGTGATCAATGCTCTGAATTTGTCTATGTTGGTCAAATTCGTGAAGAAAAGGGGCTTGCTGTACTATCTGAAGCTCTCTCCCTGCTACCAGAGGAGAGTCCGATACATGTCACTTTATATGGTTCTATCTGTGACAATGTAATTACAGAGGAATTTATCAATAAGACACCGCACATGAAATATGGTGGATCACTACCTTCAGACAAAGTTCATGAAACAATAGCAAAGTATGACTGCTTTGTTTTTCCTACATTTTGGCATGGAGAAGGATATCCTGGTGCTCTTATAGAGGCGCTAAGTATTGGACTTCCTGCTATTATTTCTGATTGGGGGGCGGTTGGAGAAGTTACAGATGCAACATGTTCGGTCACTGTCCCGGTAAAGGATCCCAAAGCATTGGCCGAATCAATGATGTTTATGTATGAAAATGTGTCCACTTGGAGATCAATGACACACGCAGCTAAAAATCGCGGCTCACTTTTTGATACAAATAGATGGTCAACTATTTTTTTAGGATGGTGTCAAGATTTTGTAACAGGAGGAAAGAATGTCGATTGATAAAATTCTAAAAAAACTACCCCCACAATGTGCGACTCTTGCATTTTCTCTCTATGGTGTGTATCTCAATGGCACTCGATACAATAAAGAATATGATCGTGTGTATAAAGAACTGCTTTCCCATGAAAAGTGGTCACAGGATCAAATACGAGAGTATCAATTTAGACATGCTCGGGAAATAATTAAAGAAGCTATTACGCATGTGCCCTATTATCGAAAATGGGCATTGGAAGTCGGTTTTTCTTTACATGATTTTAACTCATTGGATGATATTACGTTGTTCCCTATCTTAGAGCAGAAAACTGTAAAAGATTCCCCTGAACTCTTCATAAATGAAACTATTAAACAGATGAAAGTTCGTTGGACGAAAACTGGTGGAACAACAGGACGGGGTTTGTCGCTACCCATTAGCTTGGGAGCTGATCATATTACTAAGGGGATTGGTTGGAGAGCTCGATCTAGATTTGGTATTGAAAGAAATCAATGGTTTGCTCAAATATTTGGGAGAGATTTCATAAACCAAAGTGTAAAAAATGGACCATTTTATGCAGTAAATTACCCAGGAAAGCAGCTTTTTTTAAGTGCACATCATATATCAATAGATACAATTTCGCATTACTGTGAAGTACTTAATAAGTATAAACCAATTTATTTGACAGGCTATCCATCTATATTGACTGTAATGGCAGCCTACATGGAGCATTTGGGACTAAAACTAAAATATAAACCAAATGCAATTTGGACAAGCTCCGAAGTTTTGTTAGGTCATCAGGAAGATATTATTACGAGAGTTTTTTCGGCTCCCTGCCTACAACTTTATGGCCAGACGGAGCAAGTCGCAGAAATAATAACAAATAAAAATCATCAACTCCAAGTTGAAGAAGAATTCGGCTACTCTGAGTTTATACCTGTGGAGGAAAATCTTTACTCACTTATTTCTACAGGGCTGCATAATTTTGCTTTCCCTTTAATTCGCTATAACACAAATGATTTTGTTACTATTAAGTCAGGTACAAATTCTTGGCCAAGATTAGTAGAAAAAATTGATGGTAGGTATTCTGATTTCTTGGTCGATCGTAATGGTAAAAAAATATTTGCAATTAATCAAGTTTTTAAAAATGTTGTGAATATTAGTGGCATTCAATTTCATGAGGTGAAACAAGGATCTTATAATGTTTTGTATGAAAATATTTATGGTGACTGCGAAAAAGATCTAACATCAATTCGTATGAGCCTTGATAATATTGGTGGTAAAGGTATACTATTGAATTTTATTAAGGTTGATAAAATTATGAAGACAAAAAATGGTAAGACTCCTTTAATTATTCATTCTGAAAGTAACATTATATGAATAATAATATAATTATCATTGGAACAGCTCCACAAGGTCTTTTCATAAACCGACTTTACTCAAAGGCTGGTTATAAAACAATTATTGTTACCACAAAAAAAATGCAGGTTGGTATAGTCGTTATGGTAAAAAGATGCATGCTGATTCAGAAGCGAGCTTAAAAGATATACTTAAAGATCTCTCAGAATCACACGGCGCCGTTCCCTGTATAATTACAAGTGGGCCCGAACTCAACTTTATAATCCATAATTTTCCTGAGCTTTACACACTTTTGAATGTAATGCCTAATCCCGTTGATGAGGTTCGGGTTTTTTCCAATAAATATGAGACCTATAGAAAAGCTAGGACTGTCGGAATTAATACCCTTTCATCCTATTCTATGACAGAAGCGATTGAAAAAATCGATGACCTTCCATATCCATGCATAGTAAAATGGAATTCTGAAATTCACTTAATTAACAAAAATAACTTTAAAACCTCTGTGGTTAAATCAGTTACTGAATTAAAGAATTTAACATCAAGCTTTAATCAAGGGGATTTAAATCATCTTCTTGTGCAACAATTTATAGATTCCTCTCAGCATTGCAATATCTCATATCTCGGTTATTTTGATAATGGCATACCACGGCTTGGGCTCTTAGTGCAACAGCTAAGACAATATCCACAGGGCATAACATCATATCTAAAGGAATATAAAGGCTTCTTGTCTAAGGATCTTGCAAAAAGTGCAGAGCAACTGATTGGAGGTGGTTCATACACTGGATTTGCGGAGGTTGAATTTAAGCTTACAAACGATATGAAGACAGCATACCTTCTTGAAGTAAATCCTAGAACCTGTGGTTGGTCAAGTGCTTTAATAGGGAAATATCCCAATATGATTAATCATATTTTACATGGTGAGCCATTAAAGGTAAACAACAATTTAGAATGGTTTAATATTCTCCGTGATCTCAGAGCGGTTTTGAAGAGTACCGAGTCTCTACCTAAAAAAGTATCTCAACTTTTCTCTTTTATTAAACCTAAAACTGTTGATGTCTTCTCAATAACTGACCCTCTTCCCTTTATAAGTCCCCTGCTGGAAAAGTGTACAAAATAAGGAGCGATTTACATGATACACCTCATACTATCTCTTGACTATGAGCTATTCGGAAACGGTGCTGGTGACACTAAGAAAATAAAGATAGAGCCTACAAGCAGACTGCTTTCAATATGTAATAAGCACGGTGCTAAACTCACAATTATGTGCGAAGTAGCAGAATATTGGGCATTCAAAAAAGCAGAAGAGGAAGGGCTTCTTTCTCATCTTTCCTATTCACCATCGAGACTTATTGAAGAGCAATTACGGTATGCCATATCACATGGTCATGATGTTCAACTTCATCTTCATCCTCAATGGATTGGTGCAAAGTACACTAATGGATTATGGCATCTTAATATGGAACAATACCGTATTGCCGATTTACCTCATGGATTAGGTGATATTGATGATGAATTCTCAATATTAGGTGCATTGAAAAAGGGTAAGGATACGCTTGAAAATCTATTAAAACCAATAAAGCACGACTATACATGTTCCTCTTTTCGCGCTGGTGGTTACTACGTACAACCAGAAAAAGAGGTTATAGCAGCAATGAAACAGCTGGGTATTCTTTTAGATAGCTCTGTTGTTAAAGGTTTAAAAATTGACTCGCCATGGAAGTTGGACTATACTGATGCGTATAAAAATTATGGCTATTGGTGGTCAAAAGAAGATTCTCTTACAGAACAAGGGAATGCAGGTGAGGGTATTCTGGAATTGCCGGTTTTTTCAGAGATGAAACCCTATTTCCTTAATTTTCTTCCACAAAAATTAATGGCAACTTTAAAAAGAAGAAAAATTGAAAAATCTGACCCTCATCGAAGCATAAACAGAAAAGCAAGTACACCTTCTAGCTCTACGGTTTTACAAAAACTCTTTTCTCCTCATCCGCACAACCTTGATTTTTGTAAACTTTCAGCAGGTGAGATGTACAGAACCGTTCTTAATATTGTAAATAATAATAAAAATAGTGATATAGTACCTATTGTGCTTATAGGTCACAACAAAGACTTTTGGAACGACCGCCAACTTTCTCGCTTTCTCCACAAAATTGCAAAACATCCGGATGTTCGATTTTCTACCTTTTCTAACATTCAAAAGGAGATACTCAATAAATGACAATTACCCAAATAACCAAAGACCTCGCCACATACTGTAAATCCCACAAATACGCCGGCTACGACCCTTACGACGGTCTCAACAGCCCCTTTATTCAATTGGTGACACTGAAAAACAAATACCTCCGAATAGTAGCAACGCAATGTGTTCGCCGTTTCCCCTTCAATATCCGCCCTCTACTGGGCATAAAAAAAGGAGAGAATCCAAAAGGGATTGGTCTTTTCCTCGGAGGCTACACAAAACTCTATGCAGTTGACCCCAAAGAGGAGTATAAAAAAGAGGTAGAGTACCTCTTTACACGGCTTGAAGCTCTTCAATCAAAGGGATATTCCGGTGCCTGCTGGGGGTATAATTTCGACTGGCAATCTCGAACCTTTTTTCGTCCCGAAGGTACCCCGACAATTGTAAACAGCTCCTTTATCGGCCATGCCCTGCTCGATGCCTATGAGGTGTTCAAAGAGGAGAAATATCTCAATCTTGCTTTGAGCATACGGAAATTTCTCCTTAACGATCTACATCGCACTAAACTTGATGATGAGAGCTTCTGCTTCTCCTATACTCCCGTTGATACAGGAGTGGTGCACAACGCCAATATGCTTGGTGCATCTCTTCTTATACGACTCTACAAGCATTGCAGGGAGGAGGAGGTAAAAGAGGCGGCTCTTTCTGCGCTCTCCTACTCCATGAAGCATCAGAGAGAAGATGGATCATGGTATTATGCGGATACCTTTTCGGAAAAATGGATCGATTCGTTTCATACGGGATTTAATCTGGAAGCGATACGGTGGTTTTTCCGTGAGGGTTTTTGTGAGGAGTATCGAGAAGCCTATGAAAAGGGTGTTACCTACTACGCAGAAAACTTCTTTCTGGAGGATGGCACGCCGAAGTACTATCACAACAAAACCTATCCTATTGATATTCATGCACCAGCACAGGCGGTGGTTTTCTTTAGCGGTGAGGGTGACAGGTATAGCGAACTTTCAGAGAGAATCCTTCGCTGGATGAATAGTAATCTATACAGTGGGAAGGGGTGGTATTACTTCCGAATCAATCCGGGGAATGTCAATAAGATATCATATATGCGCTGGACGCAGTCCTGGGCTTTTCACGGGCTCACGGAGTATCTTCGGGCACAAAAAAAGGAGCAGAAATGAACGCAGTACAGGAATTCGGTCTCACCATCCACACACCGACCGTGGCAGAAACCATGACAGCTATCGAAGAGGCGGTGATCTCCAAAGACCGCGCCCTGCAGCATATCGTGGTCAACTCTGCAAAGATTGTCTATGCACAGAAAAATGAGGAGCTTCGCCGGGCCATAAACAATTCCGACATTGTCAATATCGACGGGCAGGCCGTGGTGTGGGCCCTGCGGTTTCTTGGTCATACTGTCCCCGAACGGGTGGCGGGATGTGATCTGTTTCAGACCCTGGTGGGCCTGTGCGCACAAAAAGGCTACCGGCCCTATTTTTTGGGTGCCCGTCAGGAAGTGCTGGATGCCATGATTGCCCGATTCAAAAAAAACTACCCTGCTCTGGATATTGCGGGCAGCCGCAACGGCTATTTCTCTCAGGATGAGGAGGCGGAAATAGCTGCGGATATTGCACAGGCACAGCCGGATATGCTTTTTTTAGGTATCACAAGCCCCAAAAAGGAGATTTTTATTGATACCCACACGGTAGATATGAATATTCCCTTTACCATGGGGGTGGGGGGCAGCTTTGATATCGTGGCGGGAAAGACACAGCGTGCGCCGCGCTGGATGCAGAAAAATGGTCTGGAATGGCTCTACCGCATCTACCAGGAGCCCCGCCGCATGTGGAAACGCTACGCCGTGACCAATACATTGTTTATTTTGCTGGTGCTGAAGAGAAAGCTCTTTGGGGGGAGAAGTACCCACGGTGCATAATGTTCCTTGAAGGGGGTGTTTTGGCGTGGAGAAGGATGCGCGCTTTACAAGGCATGGGTACTTCCGTCACGCGGAGAACCCCGGGGTATTCACGCCCGCTCAAAGCACTCCTACGGGGGCTACTTTGTTCATGTTTTAAACCTCCCGTGGGGAGTGGACCTGCCCGAAAAAAGTATATAGAGAGTTAAGCCATACATTCTGGTTTTCCACTAAAATATATCTGTTCCATTTGATCCGGCGTCTTCCATCCATTCGCTGAATGTTTTTGA